>DATDPG010000108.1 GCA_035292885.1 Bdellovibrionota bacterium
GGATACGAAGTCCTCGAGGATCCGGAAAAACGAAAGCGAATCGTCCAGGCGCTGGGGTTGATTGCGCCGAAAGCTTCGCGGACATTCAGTCGGTCGTTCCGGCCCGAGGACCATCTTCTGCCATCGCTGGAACGGATCAAAGAGGCGCGAAAGAAACTTTCTGGAAATGTTCAATACGTCAAGGGAGTGGGTCCGGCGGTCGCGGCGAAATTGGATCGCGCGGGGATTCGGACGATCGACGATCTCTTGACGTTTTTCCCGACCCGCTACGACGACCGGCGGTTCACAACCAAAATCGGCGAACTCAAGGAGGGTCAGAACGCCGTCGTCGTCGGGGAGGCGACGTTCGCCGGCGTGGCGTTTTACAGGGGACTGCGCCGGCGCGTATACGAAGCCGCCGTGGAGGACGGCACCGGCCAGCTTAAGCTCAAGTGGTTTCATTTTGTCGCTTCATCCATGGGAGAGCGGATCAAGCGCGGCCAGAAACTGATCGTCAGCGGAAAGGTGCGCATCTACCGCAATCAGGTGGAAATGCATCATCCGGAATGCGAGGTATATAGCGGCACTCCCGATTCCATCAGTTTCGGACGGATCGTCCCGCTTTATCGCGAAGTCGGCGGTCTCTATCAAAAAACGCTTCGGAAGTTCATGAACTTCGCCGTGACGCGCTTTTGCGAGGAGCGCGCCTGTCTGATTCCGACCGAAATCTGCCGGAAGCACGATCTTTTGGCGCCGTGGAAAGCGATTCTGGAAATGCATCTCCCGGACCGGATCCCGATGGAAGGCCATCGGACCGAAGCCGCTCGCGCGTTGGCGTTTGAAGAACTTTTCTTTTACGCCTTTTCCCTGGGACTTCGAAAACGGCTTCTCAAAGGTAAACCTGGGATCGCGTTTCGAAATCCGTCCCCGCGATTTGAGCGGATGATGCACGAGCTCCCCTTTGAACTGACCGGGGCGCAGAAAATAGTATTGCAGGCGATTCGAAAAGACATGGCTTCCGAGTCGGCCATGAATCGTCTTTTGCAGGGGGATGTCGGAAGCGGGAAAACGATCGTGGCCTTCTTGGCTGCGCTGGTGGCCATCGATCATGGTTACCAGGTGGCGTTCATGGCGCCCACTGAAATTCTGGCGGAACAGCACTTCCGAACGCTTTCGGCGTGGGCCCAAAAGACGGACATTCGGGTCGAGATGCTGATCGGGCGCCAGTCGGCGGGTGAGCGCCGCGCGATCATCGGCGACTTGGCTGCCGGAAAAGTGCATTTGGTCGTGGGAACCCACGCCCTGCTCGAATCGGACGTCCAATTCGCGGCGCTCGGTTTTGTCGTGGTGGATGAACAGCATCGTTTCGGCGTGCGGCAAAGGGCGGTAATCCGGGCCAAGGCCGTGGAACCGGATGTCCTCGTCATGTCGGCCACGCCGATTCCCCGGACCCTCGCCCTCACGCTCTATGGCGACCTGGACGTATCGATTTTGAATGAACTTCCGGAGGGGCGAAAGCCGATCGAGACGAAACTGTTTTCCGAGCGAGATAGAGGAAAGGTGTACGAGTGGGTTCGGGGCGAGATCAAAAAAGGGCGCCAAGCTTACGTCGTCTATCCGTTGGTCGATCCGTCCGACCAAATCGACCTCAAAGATGCCACAACGATGGCCGTCACTCTTCAGAAAGAAATCTTTCCCGAATTTCGCGTGGGATTAGTGCATGGCCAGCTGCATAGCCGGGAAAAAGAAGAGTGGATGGGAAAGTTCGTCCGGGGTGAGATCGATATCCTGGTTTCCACGACGATCATCGAAGTCGGCATCGACGTCGCGAACGCGACGGTTATGGTGATCGAGCATCCGGAAAGGTTCGGACTTTCCCAACTTCACCAGCTTCGCGGGAGGGTGGGGCGGGGATCCGAACGTTCGGCGTGTCTCCTCGTTCGCCCCTCCCGAATATCGCAAATGGCGCGCGACCGCCTTCAGACGTTTGCCGGCGTTCACGATGGATTTTTACTGGCCGAGGAGGATCTTCGATTGCGCGGCCCCGGCGATTTTTTCGGCGTCGCGCAGAGCGGCTTCCCTACATTCGCGGCGGCCGTATTTCCGCGCGACCTGGATCTCCTGGAAACCGCACGGCGGGAGGCCTTTGAGATTATCCAGAGGGACCCGAGTCTTTCAGATCCTCAGTTTCGTCATTTGAAGTGGGTCGTGGATGAGGTCTGGGTCGAGCGACTTCAGCTAGTACGCGTGGGTTGATTCAAGACCGACGCATTTTCGTCAGCTGTTGCTGAAAGAAGCTCCTGTTCCATAAATCAATCGAGGGAATCTCGATCGCGCGCAGAAACCTTCGAATGTCGCGCTTGGCTTCATCCCAATCGATCGCTTCGATCCTTTTCTCCATGGAGTCGTAATACCAATCGCTGGTAACATCTACGTTCAACCCCTTCCACGGGCCCGTCTGATAGAGCGCGTTTTTGAGAAAAGTCAGATTCGGCTGAGTCCGTTTCCTTGCGTACCAGAGGAAGTCGTACCAATCGCGTCCCTTGATGAAAGGGCGGCAAAGCAACGCGTGGCTCTTGCCGGCCAAGAGCGAAGGCATATCTTGCACGACGATGGTGAAGGGAAAGGGGTAATCCAGAATTCGCCCTTCGCTGACGCTCCCGTCCGGAGGATTTGTGTCCACCTCGATCTTGATCTGGATTTTCTTGGGCCGGGTAGAGCGCGGAGCCAAATGTTGAAACGTCAGGATGCTCGCCCAGGAATCGTCTTTGAGAAAGGCTTTCCGGACGTTTTCATCGACGCGCGAACGATCCTGGAATTCGAAGCGGAAACCGTAATCGTTCAATTCCTCGACCACCTTCCGCAGAAACTTGTCCATGACAAACTTTCGGTCCGGCGCCTTCAGGATGAAATCCAAATCCTCCGAGAAACGGGGTAGTTGATAAAGAACGCGAAGTGCCGTGCCGCCTTGAAACACCGCTTTTCGAAAAAAGCCGGCGCGGGAGAGGGCCGCAAGACAAACCTCCTGCACGATTTCCTTGGTCGCGCACTCTTCCTCCAAGCTTGTCGCACAGGCGTATTCGCGCAAGCGGTCCTGAATGAGAGCGATATTCATCCGATTACTCCAAATAAGAATCGATGAATCGCCGGACCCGTCCATTGTTGTACAGATGATGCATCAGCGCGGCGGCCTTTCTGTCCATCTTCGGCATATCATCGATCCGAAGTGATTCCGCCAGCCTTTCTTTTGTCCATTCCTTCTTTGAACCATAGACATAATCCGCCATGGCGCGAAGCGGTTTCGCCATAAAGAAAACTTCACTCCCTTCTTTGATTCTCGTTACTTCGGCGTAAAGAGGAGAAAAGGGAACGCGGGTGAAGGAATAGTGGCCCAGAGGAGTGTCGAATTCTCTCGATCGGCTGGAGGTTCCACTCGTGACCGTGCGCACGCCTTCCGGAATCAATTCCCAGTAGGAAAGAGCAGATTCGAAACTGATGTAGGACGGCCCACAAATCCATTGCGCAAGGGCAAACGGGTGGATCTTCTCCGTCCGGTAGAGATCGTTCAGCGTATAGAGGCCTCGGCGAATCTGAAGAAGGTCTCCCTTCGCCAGAGCGCGCTTTACGAGGCTATATCGCCGAGCCGGCGTACCTGTCATCAGCTGTTCAAGGTCCAGATCTCGGAGGATCTCCGAAAGGCGGGCTTGCTTGATGATGTGGATCAATGTATTTCTAGATACTGTCATTAAATGACAGTTTACAGCAAAAATACTCTTGGCGCTAGGGGGACCCCTACAGCCACAAATGTGTCACGGCGGGAAGCCTTTGAACTCATCCAGAAGAACCCAAATCTTTCAGATCCTCAGTATCGTCATTTGAAGTGGGTCGTGGATGAGGTCTGGGTCGAGCGGCTTCAACTCGTGCGGATAGGCTGATCGCGATCGTTTACGCTCGCCGGACGATCCAGATCATCTAGGCTACCTTCGGGCGCCCAAGGGAATTGAATTGAATCCCTACTCCGATCGACTTCAAGAGCGCGAAGAAGGTATCAAGAGTGGGGTTTCCTGCTTTCGAAAAGGCATAATAAAGAGTCCTACGGCTAATCCCCGATTGTTTTGAAAGCGCACTTAGGCCCTGGGCTTTGGCGATATTCTGCAGAGCCTGAAGCAACAATTGACGTGCTTTGGGTCCTTCGTAGGCGAGATGCTCATTCAAATAAGCTGCCGCGAATTTTGGGTCCCGCAATTCTTCGGTCACGAGATCGTTAAAATCACGAAGCTTTTGTTTTTTCATCTTATTCCCTTAATCCTTCACACTCTTCCACAGTTCACTCGCCTTACGCTCGACCCGCGCGACAACGGCCGCCTGTCCAACCGCATCCTTCAGTTTTCTGAAATCCATAAGAAAGTTATTTGCATACTTGGCCTTCCTGCGTCGAAGTGAAATTTTCAAGCGTACGCCTTATTGTGCAATATATTGCACGGAATAGTCAATCGCTTACGAGCCAAAGAAAAATGGAGAACAAAAAAGCACCTCGAAACGGGAGGCCTGAAGGGGGGGAATAGCCTCACGCCCGAGGTGCTCAATTTGCGATCTTCCGAACCTTGGCTCGGCTCGATGCCGATCTGGAACCTTGGGTAGAGTTAGTACCGTTGGTAGGGGGAAATGAGGTAGTCACTAACCCTGATTCCACCTAGGTCCAGAAAAAATCGCAAACCGACGAACTGCGGGCTGGTTTAGAGCAGTTAATGTGCCAAGTCAAGCGCACGAAATTATTTGGTCTAAGACGCCGAATTAAAAACAGAATTCAAAACTCGTCGACCAAACGATTGGCGATGCCGCGCCGCGCGGTCCAAAATGGTGTAAAAACTACACCGTCGATTATCCCGTCCATGTAAAAAATACATTTCGCTGAGTTTTTCAAGACTTGTGAGATCCTACCTTATTCTTGACGGTGTAAAAGTTACGCTCGCTTGGGTAAGCGCGTCGCCGCATGCTCCCTGCGGCGATACCGGTTGAGCTTGTTGTGCAGCGTTTTCAAGCTGATTCCGAGAATGCGTGCCGTCTCCGTCTTGTTTCCGCCGGTCATGTTCAGCGTATTCAAAATGAGCTGGCGCTCCACTTCTCCGATGGACGTTCCGAGATGAAACGTCATGGACGGCCCGCTCCCTTGCCGTTGCCGAACCGATTCCGGAAGCTCTTCCACCGTTATGGTTTTTCCGCGGCAGATGATCACAGCGCGCTCCATGATGTTGCGCAACTCCCGTACGTTGCCGGGCCAGGAATAATTCTTCAACAACTGGATCGCTTCGGGATGAATACTCCGGACCGGCCGTTCGTTCTTCGCGGCGTATTCATCGAGGAAGTTTTGCGCCAAAAGAGGGATGTCTCCGGCCCGGTCCTTAAGCGCGGGAAGTTCCAGGTGAAAGACGTTGAGCCGGTAGTAGAGGTCTTCTCGGAACATTCCTTGAGCGATCGCATCTTCGAAATGAATGTTAGACGCCGCCACGACGCGCACGTTGGCGTGCAATTCCTCACGGCCCCCTACCCGCCGGAATGTTCCGTTCTCCAGCACGCGCAAGAGTTTGCTCTGAAGATCCATCGCCATGGCGGCAATTTCGTCCAAGAGGATGGTCCCTCCGTGGGCGAGCTCGAAACATCCTTCGGTCGTCTTAATGGCTCCGGTGAACGCACCTTTCTCATGCCCGAAGATTTCCGTTTCCAGCAACGTGCCCGGTATAGCGGAACAGTTGATCGGGACAAACGGCGCATGCCGTCGCGGACTCATTTGATGGATCGCTCGGGCCACCAGCTCCTTTCCCGTTCCACTCGCTCCTGAAATCAGAACGGAAGCCGTGCTGGGGGCGGTCAGTTCAATCTGATGAAACAGCTCCTGCATAGCTGGAGTCGTTCCGATCAGTTGTCCGAACGAGCCCAGCTGTCGAAGTTCCCGCCGCAGCCGTTTGAGCTCATCCTCGGTTTCAAATTTTTCGTTGAGGCGTTCGAGAAGATTCTTGAGACGAACGATGTCCACCGGTTTGGTGAGGTAGTCATAAGCCCCCTCTTTGATGGCCTCGACGGCGGAATCAATGGTTCCTTGCGCCGTCAGCAAGATCACGATCGTCTCGTCCGAGCGGGCGCTCTTCAGAAACGCCAGGCCATCCATGCGCGGCATGACCAGGTCGCAGACCACGACGTGAGGATGAAATGCGCGCAACTTGTCGAGAGCGGAGCGACCGTCTTCGGCGGTCTCACTTTCGAAGCCCCAGCTTTCGATCAACTCGGCCAAACCGACGCGCGCCGAGGGTTCATCGTCCACCACCAAGACCCGTTTCTTTTCCTTTTCCCGCTCGCCTTTGGCGATCGGGCGAGGGAAGATTTCAGGGGATGGGGAGTGTAACTGTAAATGAGCTGCCATGATTCACCTTGCTTTTTACGCGGATCTTCCCGCCGTGGGCCGTTATCAGTCTCTTGACTAACGGAAGGCCGAGTCCGCTTCCTTTCTCTTTGGTTGAAAAATAGAGGTCAAAAATCCGTTTCAAATTGGGTTTCGGAATTCCGATTCCCGTGTCCCTCACCGAGACGGCGACGTGGTTTTGCCCCTCTCGCTCGGCTCGGACGGCGATCGCCCCACCTTTCGGCATGGCCTGGAACGCGTTCAGAAACAGGTTCAAGAAAACCTGTGTGAGATGGTCCCGGGCTCCGTCCACGGCGGGCAGATTCTTTTCCAAGTCAATCTTGAGTTGGATTTTTTCTCTCTCGGCCTGCGCTTGGACCAACGCGAGGACGTGGGATAACACGCTCGGAATGTCGACGCGACTGAATTGCGATTCGATCGGACGCGCAAAATCCAACACGCCGCGCATGACCTTGTTGACGCGCTCCACTTCGGCGGTCACGACGTTGAAATAACGATCCAGTAATGCCCGTTTCTGCTCCGGAAGATCATTCAAATGGCCTTTCAGCACTTCCATATTGATCACCATCGAGTTAAGCGGATTTTTCACCTCGTGAGCCAGGCTGGCGGCGAGTTCGCCCAATGCCAGCATCTTTTCCTGTTGGATCATCCGCTGTTCGAGTCGCTTGGTCTCGGTCACGTCCCGGATCACGGCGGAGCTGCCGACGTCCTTCCCGGACTCGTCTCGAATCGCCGTGCGGCTTATATTGATCGTGAGTTTTCTGCCTTCTTTGGTCACCGCTTCGACGAGCGCATCCCTCAGAAAGCCCTGTTCCTGAAATTTTTTCGTGAGCTGAGCGTATTTTTGGCCCCGGCGAAACTCGGGGGCGATAAGCGTAACGAAGCGCCGCCCGACGATTTCCCGGGATCGATACCCAAACATCAGCTCGGCGCCCCGATTCCAAGTTCGAATCGTCCCGGACGGATCCATCGCCACAATGGTTTCGACCGAGTGGCGGAGGATGTTGGCCAAGAACTGATCTTTTTCTCGAATCGCTTGTTCCAGTTTCCACTTGTCCGTGATGTCGATCATCGAAGCAATTTGAAATCCGGTGTTGGCGATCATTTTGATGGAAATCTGCACGCGGCGGACGTCGTCCCAGCGATTCAAGAATTGAAATTCATACGTCGTGGGGACCGACGGCGTGTTTTGATGTCGAAGGCGGTGGTACGTGCTCACCATCTCGCGGTCGATCGGATGAATGAATTTCAGGTAGTGGACCCGGCCTTCAAGATCGCATTTTCGAAAGCCGGAGAGTTCCTCGAATTGGGGATTCACCTTTCGGATAATCCCGTCTTCGCCGGTCATCATGACCGCCGTGGCGGCGTTCTCAAAAAGCGCCCGATACTCCTGTTCCGAGTCGCGCAACGACTCTTCCAAGCGGGCCTTCTCGGTGATGTCCAAGACGATTTCGAGGACGCGGGATATCTCATTGTTGTCGTCGAAGAGGGGGGCTTCCACCAGCTGATAAAAACGCTCGGAGCCGTCCTTGATGGTGCGCGAGATATAACCGGTGATGATATTTCCGGTCTCGAACGCCTTGCTCGGGAGGCAATCCGCGCACTTTTCCGTGAGGCCGCGGAAGCCGAAGTAGCAGGGTTTCCCCCGAATTTCACTCTGGGTTCCGTAGATCCGTTCCATCGTGTCGTTCATCCAGAGAACGCGCATCTCCCGGTCGACGATCCAAAGCCCGGCTCCGTCGATGGGAGCCTGCACTCCTGGAGCTTCTTCGACGATGGCGTTGCAGAAGAGTTTGGCTGTTTCGATTCCTTGAGCGGCGAAGGACGCGGATTGTTCTTTCGCTTGTTCGGCCACGAAGTTCCCCCTCTTAGCTACGGTCGATCGAATACTACCACGCGAAAAAAGTCATGTAAAATTTTCTAATTCATTGAATTTACGGATTAAATGCTGATTTATATCAGCCGATTCGAGCGGTGCTCGTAGCCCTTTCCTTTCCTTTGAAAGGGCGAACTTTCAATCCGATGACGTTGGGCAGGTCCGGTGCCGTTTCAAAGGGAAGGAGGTCTATTTCCATCGCCCGAAAGAATGCCGCAACGTTGGGATCGACATCTTCCTGAGGGTAGGCGACGGTCCGAATCTCGCCTCCCATCATTTTTCGAATCCGCGGAAAGACAAATCGGCCGGCCAATGTCGGTGTGGAAGCGTCGGCCACCGCGCTTTGAAAGAGATAACGCATGGGGGGGAGCGCGGATCGGAAGTGCTCTTGGAAATGATGATGGATCTGGCTGAGCGTTCGGTTCCGGCAAAGGAGAAGGTTCGGACGAAACAGGGACAGATCCGGCACGATATCCTCGGGTCGCTCGGAAAAAGCGATTGCCGCGCCGGAGCAAATCATCGCGTAGAGCCCGAATGTTCTTTCGGTTGCGTGGCTCAGAGGAAGGAGCGAAAGACAGGTGTCGGCGGAGGTCAAGGCCAAACTCTCCGATAGCGACAACGAATTGGCGAGAATCTGAGCATGGGTCAGGCGAAACTCCGAAGAATTTTCCCGGCCGCCGTTTCCAAAAATCCAACAGGCCTCGTTGTCGGATCCGACTTGTTCAAGCCGATCGTAAAACTGAACCGCCGGAACCGCCCGGCCATCCGACTTGAACGTCGACAGCGAAGGAATTCCGGAGATGTGAGGGGCGTCTTTTTGTCCGAGCGCCACGAACACCTTCATGGACTGGAGGTCCGACGTACGTTTCATCGTCTGTTCGATGGACTCTTTCCCTTCCAAGAAGAGATACGGCGCGCCGGAGCGTTGCAGCTGTTGAAAACCGGTTTCGAAAGGGATCTCCGGGTCAATGGCAATCGATACCCCGCCCAGCGAGATGGTCGCCAATTCGGCCAGAATCGCCTCGGGTTGGAGCCGGCTCCAAATGCCGACCCGATCGCCGGGCTTCAAGCCTCTTGCCAGAAGGGCCCTACCAATGTTTCTGACCTCCGTACCGACTTGCTGCCAGCTGAGAGACGCTTCCCGCCCATCCACCGTGTACTTTATTCCGGCTCGGGCAGCGTTCAAATACGTCCGGTTTTGAAAGAGAGTCGCGAGATTCTTGTGCGGCACTTTGAGACGGTTTCATTCCACGAAGTGCTGGGAATAGCTAGACTTTTGTTGTCCCGCGAGGACCCCTTAAACCGCTCAGGCTCGGTTGCGTGCGGAGAAAAGCTGTGTTATACGCCCCGCTCCTTGCAGCGAGGCAGAACTACTCAAGGAAACGAAAATGCGAGAAGGAATTCATCCAGCGTACGTCGAGACGACGATCACGTGTGCTTGCGGCAACGTGATTCACACCCGTTCCACCAAACAGAACGTACACGTGGAAATCTGCTCCAAGTGTCACCCGTATTTCACGGGGACCCAAAAATTGGTCGACACGGCCGGCCGAATTGAACGGTTCCGGAAGAAGTACGCCAAGAACGCGCCCGCCGCGTCGAAAAAGTAACTGAAAGATCCCCATGTCCGGGGAGTTCAATTTCGCCCAACTGAATGACGTCGAGCGCCGTTACAATGAGCTCTCTTCGAGGCTCTCCGATCCGAAAGTGATTGGCCGCGCAGAAGAGTTTCAGAAACTTTCAAAAGAGCACGCCAGCCTGACGGATATTGTCGAGGCGTTTCGTCGGTACAAAAAGACGGTTCAGGAAATTGACGAGGGGAGTGAAATCGCCAAGAGCAACGACGCGGATATCGCGGCGATGGCGAAGCAAGAACTGACCGTTCTGGAAGAACGAAAAGCCAAGATCACGGAAGAACTCCGATTCCTTCTTATACCCAAAGATCCCAACGACGAGAAAAACGTGTTTCTCGAAATTCGCGCCGGCACCGGGGGGGAAGAGGCCGCCCTCTTTGCGGCGGAACTGATGCGGCTCTATCTCCGCTTCGCCGAACGGCGCCGTTGGAAAGTGGAGATGATGTCGAAGAGTGAGACCGGTTTAGGGGGGTTGAAAGAGGCGATCATTCTCTTGGAAGGGAAAAACGTCTACAGCCAACTTAAATATGAAGGAGGGGTTCATCGCGTTCAAAGAGTTCCCGCCACCGAAGGCTCCGGTCGAATTCATACGTCCGCGGTCACGGTTGCAGTGCTCCCGGAAGCCGAGGAGATCGATCTCAAAATCGACGAAAAGGAACTTCAATTCGACGTCATGCGGGCCAGCGGCCCCGGCGGACAGAGCGTGAACACCACCGATTCCGCCGTGCGGGTCACGCACATTCCGACCGGATTGGTGGTCGTCTGCCAGGACGAAAAATCACAGCATAAGAACAAGGCCAAGGCGCTCCGTGTGCTGCGCGCGCGCTTGATGGAAAGAGAGGAAGCCAAACGTCAGGCTGAAATCGCTTCCGCGCGCCGGTCGATGGTCGGAACGGGCGACCGGAGCGAACGAATCCGGACGTATAATTTTCCGCAAAATCGTCTTACGGATCACCGGATCGGCCTGACGCTTTACCGCCTCGATTCGATCATGGAGGGGGATCTGGACGAGATCGTAGCCGCTCTTCGACTTTATTTTCAGGCCGAGAACCTTAAGAATGCCGGATCCCAGCTTACCGCCTCCTCCCGGAACTGAATCGAGGGGCACGATTTTGGTCGCCCTTCAATGGGGTGTCCGGGAGCTCGAGCGAAACGGTGTGTCGGACGCGCGTCTTTCCGCCGAAGTGATTTTGGCCCATGCCCTGTCCGTCGGACGGATCGACCTTTATCTTCGTTACGATCAACCTTTTCCGGCCGCTTGCAAGGCCGCCTACCTCGATCTTGTTTCGAGGAGAGGCAAAGGAGAGCCGACCGCCTATTTGACGGGGGAAAAGGAATTTTACTCCCTTCGATTTTCCGTCGACCGGCGCGTGCTCATCCCCCGGCCGGAGACCGAGCTGCTGGTCGACGAGGCTCTCGCCGTGATCGATTCGCTCCCCGCGGTTCCGACCGTTTCGGTTTGTGATGTGGGAACGGGATCGGGAGCCATCGCCGTCGCAATCAAAAAAAACCGCCCGGAGATCGCGGTCACCGCCGTCGATGCAAACGCGGAGGCGCTGGACGTCGCGCGCGCCAACGCACTTCAACATGGCGTCGACATCGCATTTATCCGAGGTGATCTTCTGAGAGAAGTTCCAGGTCCCTTTGATCTCCTGGTTGCCAATCTTCCGTATGTTACGTCGGAAGACGTGGCGCAACTTCCAAAAGATGTTCGTGACTTTGAGCCGGCGACGGCCTTAGACGGAGGAGCTGACGGTCTTCGATGGATCGAGCCCCTTTTGGATCAGGGCCGATCGCGCGTTCGGGCCGGAGGGAGTGTCGTTCTCGAAATCGGGATCGGCCAGGAAAAGAAAGTGGCTGATCTCCTGACCCGGTACGGCTATTCTTTGCGGAACATGCGCAAGGATTACGCCGACATTCCCCGCGTGGCCGTGGCGTCGAAGGGGAGCTGAAGTGGCTTTGGATCGGATACGGATCGAAGGTTCGAAACGGTTATCGGGAGAAATCCCGATCAGCGGCGCAAAAAACGCCGCGCTGCCGTTGCTCGCCGCCACGCTTCTGACGGCGAAGCCGTGCCGCCTACGAAATCTTCCGTCGGTGAAGGACGTTGATACCATGGCGGAAGTTCTTCGTGTGCTCGGTGTTCGGGTCAATTTCGGCGACGGAGTTTTCGAAGCGCAGGCGGCATCGCTGACGAACGACGAAGCGCCGTACGATTATGTCCGAAAGATGCGCGCGTCGGTTCTTCTTCTGGGCCCGTTGTTGGGACGCTTCGGACACGCCCGAGTGTCGATGCCGGGCGGATGCGCCATCGGCGTTCGGCCGATCAATCTGCATCTCAAAGCGTTCGAGGCGCTCGGCGCGGAGGTCCATCTGGCCGAGGGATACGTGGAAGCGAAAGCCAAACGGCTTCGGGGCGTCGATTTTCTTTTTGATTCCGTGACCGTGACCGGCACGGTGAACGCGATGATGGCGGCCGCGTTCGCGGAGGGAAAAACCACGCTTCGCAACTGCGCGCGTGAGCCGGAAATCGCCGCCGTGGCGGATGCCCTTCGACAGATGGGCGTTCGCGTGAACGGAGACGGGAGTGAAACGATCCATATCGAAGGAAGAAAAGAGTTGGGAGGTTTCGACGTCACGATGATTCCGGATCGTATCGAAACCGGAACCTACCTCGTGGCCGGAGCGATTACATACGGCGATCTGTTCCTTCGCGGCGCCCGCGCGTCCGATCTCCCCGCAGTCTTGGACAAGCTCCGTGAGACCGGCGCGGAAATCTCGTACGATTCAAGCGGGATTCGGGTCCGGGGACGAAAGCCGATCCAGCCGACGGACATTGCAACGGCTCCGCATCCCGGATTCCCGACCGACATGCAAGCCCAGTTCGTGACCCTACTCTCTCTCGCGAAGGGGGTAAGCGTCGTCACAGAAACCATTTTTGAAAACCGATTCATGCATGTCGCGGAACTGACCCGAATGGGAGCGAACCTCAAAATCCAGGGGTCCTCGGTGACGATCGCGGGCGTGGAAAAACTTACGGGCGCTTCGTTGATGGCGACCGACCTTCGAGCCAGTGCGAGTTTGGTTTTGGCCGGATTGGCGGCGGAAGGGACGACGGAACTGCTTCGAATCTACCATTTGGATCGGGGTTATGAGAATATGGATCACAAGCTGCGCGCGGTCGGCGCGAATATTCAACGGGTTCATGAAACCGGTAAATAGAACAGAGGCATCCGAGAGTCTCGACACGGAGGGGTGCCGATGATTTTTCGCGTGCTCGGATGTTCGGGGAGTGAATCGGATCGGAATCATCCGTGCAGCTTCTTGGCCGGGGAAAAGATTCTAGTCGACATGGGATCGGCGGCGTCACGATTGACGATCCACGAACAGACCAAGATCACGGATGTACTCTTAAGCCACGCCCATCTGGATCATACGAAAGACGTCGCGTTCTTTTCCGAGAATATTTTTTCGCGTATCCATTCACCGGTGACCGTCCGCGGGACGCCAGACACGATCCGCAAGTTGAATGAGCATCTTCTCAACAACGAAATTTGGCCCGATTTTTCGATTCTGCCCACCGTTTCGAATTCGGTTCTGAAGTACGAAACCTTTGAACCGGGCAAGCCTCTCCGTTTGGATGGCGTCGAAGTGACGAGCGTGCCCGTCAATCATCCCGGGGGCTGCGTTGGTTTTCTTTTTAAGTCCGCTACGGGGACGATCGTTTACTCGGGGGATACCGGTCCGACCGAGGATTTATGGAAAGAAGTGAACCGAAGAGGGAAGGAGATCAAGGGGATCCTCTTGGAGACCTCGTTTCCCAATCGGCTTCAGAAAGTGGCGGACGTCAGCGGCCACCATACCCCGGCGACCATGAGCCAAGAGGTAAAAAAGTTTTCGGGCATCGATTGTCCGATCTTCGTCTATCATATTAAGTCGCCGTACCGCGAAGAGACGGTGCGCGAATTGGAAGGACTTGACGAGCCCCGGCTTCGCATTCTAGAAGCCGGCATGACGATCAACTTCTAACGGCCCGGAAGCAGTATGTCCTGGATCGATAAACTCAAAGCCCCCAAGATTTCCACTTCCTCCGATCAAAAATCGAGCTTCCCGGAAGGGTTGTGGGCGAAATGCCCGGGCTGTTCGGAGATTCTTCTTCAGGACGACATCAACAAAAATCTCTCGGTCTGCCCGAAGTGCCAATACCACTTTCGGATGAAATCGAGCGATCGGCTGAATGTCATTCTCGAGCCGGGAAGCTTCGAGGAGCTGGACGCCGACATGGAGCCGACCGATCCGCTCGATTTCAAGGACCATAAACGGTACCGCGACCGGATTAAAGCGTTGGAAAAGACGCTTCCGGCGAAGGAAGCGTTCGTCTATGGCCGGGGCTTGATTCACGAACTTCCCATCGTCGTCGGCTCGTTCGTCTTCGAATACATGGGCGGAAGCATGGGTTCCGTGGTCGGCGAGAAGCTGACTCGGACGTTCGAACTGGCCGCTCTGGAACGCAAACCCTGTTTGGTGATCACCAGCAGCGGCGGGGCGAGAATGCAAGAGGGAATTCTATCGCTCATGCAGATGGCGAAGTCGACCGCGGCGTTGGGTCGGCTGCGAAAGCAAGGAATTCCCTATGCGGCGCTTCTCACCGATCCGACGACCGGCGGAGTGGCCGCGTCTTGTGCCATGTTGGGGGACGTCATCCTGGCGGAGCCGAATGCCCTGATCGGATTCGCCGGTCCTCGCGTAATCCAACAGACGATCAAGGAGACGCTGCCGGAAGGCTTTCAGAAGTCCGAGTTTCTGCTGGCCCACGGCATGCTCGATCGCATCATCTCGCGCGCCGAGATGAAGGGAATTCTGTATAAGTTGTTATCTTTATTGTCGAAAGCGCCGCCCCGGCTTGACGCCCGACCGTGAGGGTCTATATTCAAATCAGAGAGGAGCCTAGGGGACCGATTCATGTCGATGGAACAAACACTGCACGAGATCGCGAAGTTTCATTTCATCCTTTCGGAAGGACGAAAAGGGAATCACCTTCTTTTCAATCCGGAAACGATTCGAGACGCGTTCACGAAAAATCCGGAGGATTTAAAGAAGATGTTCCAGGAAAAGCTGGACGAGATCAACAACGCTCTCAATCACACGTTTCAGCTCTCGACGTTCGAAGAGAAGAGAAATTACATCAGCTCGCTTCCCGCCGAGATTCAACACGCCATGATTTTCGGCTACTTCCAGCTCTTGGAAGGGAGCGAGGATCAGGAGAAAATCATTCACTGATCTTTTCGGCCTCCTAAAAAACAAAAAAAACATTTCCCCGCTTCTGATTAACCTGAGGGTTGTCGGTGTGATGTGCATGTTGACATGTCGTTCATATGTGAATGTCATAGTTGCATGAAACGCATGGTTCAAGTGAGGAATTTGCCGGGTGCTCTCCATCGGGAACTCAAAGCTCGAGCCGCGCTCGCGGGGATGTCCTTGTCGGACTATATTCTGCGTGTAATCCAGAGGAGTGTTGAACGACCTACATTAGAAGAGTTAATCATTCGCTTGAAGCGACGAAAGTCAATGGATCTCTCTGAATCGCCGACGGAGACCTTGCCGGCCGAGGGACTCCGATCATAATCGTTGTCGACCCCTCCGCCGTTCTCGAACGTTCCGGAAATCGAGGTCAATTAATCGCCGACAGTTTTTTGGCTAGTGAGTCGATGCTGTTTTGAAGCGCATTTAAGTCTCGGTCGTTTCGCAGAATATAATCGGCGCGCCGGGCCTTCTCCTCGTTCGAAATTTGGCTGGCGATCATCCGGCGCGCCAACGCCGGATCGATTTTATCCCGGTTGACCAAGCGCTCCACCTGCTTTGCCTCTGTGCTGACGACGGCGATGACTTCATCCACTCGCTTGTCCCATTCCTCTTCGTAAAGAAGGGGAACCACGAGGATCACGGCTCCTGGGGCCGGTTTCTTTGTTTTGAGCGCCCGAAGCTCTCGGTCCACCTCTTTTCCAATGGCGGGATGGAGAATTTTTTCCAAGGCTTCGCGCTTTTGCTCGTCGGCAAAGATGAGCGACCGGAGCTCGGCCCGTTCCAGCGTGCCGAATGCCCTGCGCACTTGGTCTTCAATTGAACGATCCTGTTCGAGGAGGCGGCGGGCGATCGCGTCGGTGTCGATCACCGGAAATCCAAGTTCCTCAAATCGGCGTGCCACCGTGCTCTTCCCGCACGCTACGCCGCCGGTTAAGCCGATCACTTGCATTCGCTGACGATCTCGTTGTTCCGGACGACGGTCAATGGTTTCCTTGGTCTAAAAGCGCTATCATAACCGATGCGGAATCAGGGTTAGTTGAACTTTTTTGCCGTTCAAATAGATTGGCGGCCCCTATGGCCAAGATCGCCGTCGTTATTTTCCCCGGCTCCAACTGCGATCGGGACGCCTTCTATGTCGTCAAAGATATCTTAGGAAAATCAGTCACCTACCATTGGCACGACGAGCCGATCCGGGATGAATATAAAGCCGTCATTCTGCCCGGGGGGTTTTCGTATGGCGATTACTTGCGGGCCGGCGCGCTCGCCAAAATTTCACCGGCGGTTTCGAGCCTGGGTCCTTTCATCGATCGTGGCGGATGGGTGCTCGGCATCTGCAACGGTTTTCAGACGCTCGTGGAAGCCGGTTATCTTCCGGGCGCTTTGATGAAAAACCGGAGCCTCCAGTTTCAGTGCGAAGATGTCCACGTCCGGATCGAATCGACCAAGGCCCCCTTCTTCGATGACGGCATGAAGGGAAAGGTCTTGCGGCTTCCGATCGCTCATTCGGAAGGTCGGTACGATGCGGATGACGCGACTCTCGGAAGTTTACGCACCCGGAATCAGATTGCACTTCGATACGTCGGACCGAAAGGCGAAGAAGAGGACCGATTCAACGCCAACGGTTCGGCCGCGGCCATCGCCGGAATTACGAACGAACGCGGAAACGTCTTCGGCCTGATGCCCCATCCGGAACGCTGTTCCGATGAAGCCCTCGGCAACACGGACGGCTTGACGCTTCTTCGAAAGCTGGGATCGATCGTTTGAAAGATTTGATCGAGAGCATGAAGCAGGGGGACCGTCGCGCCCTCTCGCGCCTTCTGAGCTATGTGGAGGATCGCGACGAACGCGCGTTTGAACTCCTTCAAAAGATCTGGCCGCAAACGGGCCGAGCTTTCGTCGTCGGGATTACCGGCTCCGCCGGCGCCGGCAAGAGCACGCTGATCGATCAGTTGATCTCGACGCTGCGCGGGAACAAAAAGAAAGTGGGAGTCGTGGCGATCGATCCGAGCAGCCCGTTTTCGGGCGGAGCGGTTTTGGGCGATCGCATTCGCATGCAGCGCCACGCGAGCGACTCCGACGTCTTTATTCGGAGCGTCAGCAGCCGGGGGCGAAGCGGAGGCATTTCTTTTTCAACGCGCGCCGTGGTGCAGGTGTTGGATGCGTTCGGCGTGGACGTCATTTTGGTCGAGACGGTGGGGGCGGGACAGAGTGAAATCGACATTGTCGATATCGTCGATACGGTCGTCGTTGTCCTCGGTCCGGAATCCGGCGACTCGGTTCAAACGCTCAAGGCCGGTATTTTGGAAATCGCCGACGTCTTCGTCGTGAACAAGAAGGATCTCGACGGTGCCGTGCGGGTCGTCTCGGACATCGGATCGATGCTTTCGCTCAAGCCGAACGCGGACGGGTGGACGCCTCCGATCGTTTTGACCGAGGGGCGTTCCGGGGAAGGTGTGGATGCGGTATGGCGCGCCATTGAAAGCCATCGGGCCGAACTCCGGAAAAAAGGAATGGCCTCCGGTGAGCGGCTCCGCCGGCATTTGCACGAGCTGGCGGAAATCATCGAAGCGAAACTGGCGGTCGACGTGATGATGTATTGTCAGAAAGACGAGAAACTAAAAGCGGAACTTACTAAAGAAACCCGCCCGAATCTTTATGCCGTGGCCGAGCGGGTCTTGTCCGAGTCAGGCCGGCTGGGTCCGCGCCGAAAATAACGACTTCGCTCCGCATTTTGAACCTGCATTAGCCACCGGGCCGGTTCATTCACGGAGCCCATGATGTCGATATTGATATCGTTTGGGCCACAGTCCAGCAAGGCCTTACGATACTCACAAAGTCCCTGAAGCGATTGCTCCGGCAGCTGACTTAGTCCAGTTCGGTCAGACCGGCCCCGTGTCTTCGAGAACATTTTCGAACTGATCCAGATCCGTCGCACCGTGGTGCTTAGCAACCGTCACGATATCGAATCGCGTGGCGATGTCGTTTGACCATCTGGCGAGAAACGCTTTTCCAAGCTGCATCAGCATTCGCCGTTTCTTGCAAGCGTAGCAAAAAGCAAGAGATGCGACCGGGGGTCCCCGTGAAGTCAAAAAAGTACTGATCGAGGAGTCATCGCCGCTTTGGCCCGTATGAGTTGTAGTGGGGTCGGGTGCGGCGTAAACCTCACTGCAAGATCCAGACGCCACTAGAATAACAAGCGCGTTTCGGAGTGCTCGGCGTTTGAAGATCAGTGGCAGGATAAACAAGTTTAGGCATCTGCACCATGTCGATATCACTGAGATAAACATGCTGGAGCGAACCAGTGGGCGGTCCAGGGCACTGCGTGATGACCCATTGCGGAGGGCTATCATAACCGAAGTCGGCGGCCCGGGCTTCTACCAGGCATTCTTCAACATTGAGAGCAAACTCTCCGTCCGAGTTGGTATGAAGCTGATGGGCTCGCCAGGAGTTGTCGGGGAGCAGCTCCCAAACAGAGATCAAAACGTTGGGTGCCGGAATCCCCGCTTTGAGCGCTCTTCCATGATAACGGTAGTTGGATGTCCCTGTCTGACGATCGACCGAACGAGAAAAATCGGATGGCCGGGCGCATTTCTGTCCGGCGGGCAATGGAGTTAGATAATTGAGTTCTGATTGGAAACGGTCGGCGATAGGTCGCCGCACCAAAAGATTCGGGTCAGTGGTTGTTGTCATTTTTGCGTACCAGAAGGCGTGCAGTCCAAACTGATCTCCTGCGCAATCACCCCAGTGGAGGGACCCGAAGAGCCACCACTGAAGGCCCTGTAAGCCGCACAGATGCGTGTACGGAAAGACGCCCGGCCAATTGATTGAAGAGTTCCCAAAAAGGTATTCGATCTGTTCGTCCTCTGTACCACCCGGGGTGCTCGGAGAATTCAGCGGATCACAGTCGTCTTGGTACTGTTGCCATCGTTGGGGCGGAAAGGTGTAGTTGGCGGGATCGAGGTCGGTTCCGTTCGGAAATGTCGTGAAGCCGGTTTCGCCCAAGATCACCGGCTTTTTGGGGCCGCACCGGGTAGCCTTCACGTAATAAAGCGGGCGATACACAATGAATGGGTTGTATCCGACAGGGACAGCCGCAATCAGGCAGTTGGCGCCATCATCGTACGCCGGAGGCTGACACCGCTCCCCATTCGGATCGATGTAGGTGTAATAAAAATTCTGAACGCCGTTGGCCGTGAAGATGAATCCGGTCACTCCCGGAGGGCCCACGGCCACCTGGCAGTTGGCTCCGTCGAACGTAGTTCCAGCGGGGCACTGTCCGCTGCTCGGCTCGACATAAAAGAAGGGTTGCTGAAGAATGAAGGGGGTATCGCGTCCGAGCTCGAAGAGACCGACCTTGCAGTCTGGGCCTTCGTAGTATCCAATCGGGCAAGGATCGGCTCCCGGAAGCGGATGATAATAAAAGCCGTCGCGCCAAATAAATCCTTCGCTGGTCAAAGGGCCGGCCCCCACGAAACAGTTGGCTCCATCAAACTCACCCACGAACGGACACTTTTCGCCACAGGCTCCCAAGGAAGCCGCGTACAGGTCATTCGCCACCATTCGGCTTCCATGGATCACCTCGCCCCCGTCCCAAGGAGAGGGAGGATAAATGTGATAGGACGTAAAATGGTCATAAAGCATGTAAGGGTCCCACGTCGCGAGCGACCCGGAATCCCCCACGCCGATGGTAACCAAGTGATTCGGGTCGTTGGAAGGGCCTGTCAGAGCATCGAACCACTGTTTCGAGACAACTTGGGCGGCGTTTTTGCAAAAAAGGTCACCGTAGTCGCAGAGCGACGCGTAGCTGGCCGGGTCGGTGGCGGGAATGAAAAAGTCAGGCACCGGGTTCCAAAGAGGCTCATTGTATGGATCGTATGCGATTAGAAATGGGTCAGTCTTGAAAGCCGCGGCAAATTGGGAAAGGAGGCTCAGGTATTGGGACCGAAGGTTTAGATTTTTCCAGATCCCCGCTCGGTCTCCCGTAAGCAGGATACTCCGAATTCCCCGAAAACCGAGCGTATCGATCCCTCGTCGAAGGATGCCGATCGCGGTCTGTAATCCTTCTGGAGTGGAGAGTTCAATTCGGCACTGATAATGATCATCCCTCTCTTGTTGCGTTAACTGATCCCAGTCCGATTGCGAATAACTGTCCCACACCCGATCACAGGGGAGGTAGGGCACCTCCTGGCTGTCGAACTTCACTCCCATGTCCACCAGACGCACATTGTTTACTCCCAAATTGCTCAGACGAAACACATGCTCCTGTTCAAACAGCTGCTGACACGACTCCCGCGAGTCGCAGCACTGCGGTGGCGAGACCTGTTGTTCGCGGCAAACTCCGTTGTTCGATGGAAAATAGTTTGAATACGGCGTGAGGAAATATTCCCAGTCTTTTGGTTTGTCGTTTTGGCGGGTGAGAACTCTACCGCCAATGGAAAAATGGAAATTCACCCCCTTGAATCGGTACGGATTTGCCCCCAACATGAACTTGCCATCCTTCAGATAGACAAAACCCGCACAGGGAGTTCTCGTTCCACCAGATCCCTTTTTTCTTCTGGCCCGTTCGGTGGCCTGAGCCTCTGACGCTAGGACGAGTGAGAGAAAGAGAAAGAAAAGAGCAATGGCCTGAAGAATTTTCATGGGCGCTCCCTTACCTGCAAAAAATGCAGCGTGTCAAAGTCGATTCGAGAGATCAAGTAAAATTAAACTCTGCTTCTCCGGCCGTTCTTCCGGCGATCTGTCTCTTCTTTCGCTGTTCAGTATAGAAGAACCGAAGGCTGGCGACGAACCGAGTTCGGACCCGAGCAGACCAGTTGCATTTGTTGATAGACAGCGGATTCCGATGAAATACCCGGGCCCGGTATTCGATAAAGACCTGTGGCGCGGCTTGCCCTGACATGCGCAAGAGCAGATCAAGGAGCGTACCTTCTGGAAACTCTCGCCATGTCCACGGACGTGGAATGGTCAGACCGGCCCCGTGTCTTCAAGAATATTTTCGAACTGATTCGGGATATGCACCGTGGGCGCCGCGAGAAATTCCAGCGGCGGGAAATTCAGCATTGCCCAAGGCCAAAAGATGCCACGCGCCCAGCGGTTTTTGGTTGCGCTTCAAATTGATTTCTCCCGGAAACCCTCATTGCCTGGTAGCCTGCCGATTCTTCCATGACTTGTACCACGAAAAACGGGCCTCCAGACTGGATCGCGTGGATCCAAAGCCTCGGCGATGACTGACCTCCGCCCAGGGCTGCGACGATGGGAGGCGCCCCATCCCGAATGGACGCCGGAAAAAGACAAACCGGGAGGGTGGGGGCGAATGGTGGGATCGGTCTATTACGAACCTCCGGGCAAAGGGGCCGATGCGATCGTTCTGATCGACCCTTTGGTCCCATCGGGAGGACCCAAGGAACGCGAGAGGTTTCTGGACAGTCTGGACGCCGATGCGGAAAGGAGCCGGCTCCCGGTCGCGATTCTCATCGGCAACCGATATCACTCGCGCAGCAGCCAGGAGATATACGACCGCTACCGGCAGCGCAGGGGGAGTTCGATCTGGGCGCCGCACACGGCGAAGGACAAGCTCAAGTGCGCGGTCACAAACACTTTTGGAAACGCGGACGCGCTTCCGAACGGCGTGGGCCCGTTTTTGATCGAAGGTCTGGACGATCCGGAGGTTGTATTTCACATTCCGACTTACCGCGCCCTGGTTTTCAGCGATTCGCTGATCGGCGTTTCAAACCATCGGGTCCGTGTGGCTCCCGCATCCTGGGGAATCGAAACTCCGGCGGGCCAGGAAAATTACCGGAAGCACTTTCGAAAGTCGTTTCGTCCGCTTCTCAAACTCGACGTCGACCTGCTCCTCGTCTCCCACGGTCCCCCCGTTTTGAATGACGGGAAACGGGAGCTCGCGGAGGCCTTGGAAGCGCAGGCTTGGGGGGAAGATACCTCCTTCTGACACGAAGAAAGTACGCGTCGACGGGGAGTCCGCCGCGGGGAAATAATGAGGACGAGTTATTGGAGGACGCTACAGAGGTTATCCTGACAAACGGCCTCGGTGGCGGCCTCCTCGACACACTCAACCGGCGGGCATGGCGGAGCCGACGCACAATCGAAGAGGCTCAAGAATTCATCCACTGAACATCCGCGAGCCCCATCCTTACCCAACATGCGCAGTTGGGCTAGGCAGGCTGAGCTACGTCTCGATTGCCGGCGATCCTATGCCAATTGACGAAGTCCGTATCGCCAACGCTTTAAAAGGCCAAATCGTCTTTGAAGCGACGCTGTCGCGACGGAGGGTACCGTTTTGACACTGCCGTGGGGTCGGTGATGGAGTCCCAAAAGACTTGTTCGGACTCGACAATCTGGAACGGACCGAGGTCCCCTTCCGGGAATGAACCATCCATTTCCGCAATGACAACAACTTGGTTTTTTTGGCGAGCTTTAGCCAGAGCTTCGTCCAGCTTTTTCTTGTACTGATCGCGATCGCCGGATTGAAACGAACGGGAAGTCTCCGAGCCGATTGTCCACTGTTTGTATCCCAGTATTTCCGTTCCGTCCGGCTGACGGCACGTCACCCATAAATATAAATGGTCCCGGTCGCGATCATCCTTTCTCACGCCGCACTGATCATTTCCGTGGATGACGAAGAAGTCCCCGTTTTTCAAAAGATCGACAATGTCTCTCGGAAGCCGGAGCGGAGTAATTTCGCGGCTGAAGCGCAAGGCCACCTCGGGCATGTATTCTTCACTGTGACAAATGATTACCGTACCGCCCCCACCAGATAATAATTCTAAATACGTTCGATACGCCGATTTTGCGTCGATTTCGTTATCGAACTCGACCTGTCGTTCATAGTCCATGGAGAGGTAATCGGGTACCCATTCGCTAACGAACTTCACGGTCAATTTCCACGGGCCTCCACCTTGATAGTCGTATCCCACGAGATCCAGGTCGACCCATTGAGCCGGATAACGATAGCTGATGTCGTACCCAGGAGGGCAGGATGAACTGCTCTCCGAAATCCCGGGTTGGGGCGATAAGATCGCATATCCGGACAGCGCTGCCCCGAACAATACGGATACTGCTGAATATCTAGGCATTTGTGTTACCCCCGCTCAATAAGCCGAAGGACGATGCAACACACATACCAAGGCCAGTCATATCCTTGTCAAGAATTCGTTCAAATGTTCGGAGATTTTGGCTAACGCCGGCGCGCGGTGGCTGATAAACCGCAAGTAGGAAATCGCGGTGTGCGAGATAAGTCCAGAGTATCCGGCGCATAGGGCCCGAGCTCGTCGGAGCTCTTCCTCTTTCGTAACGCGACGCACTTTTTTCTTTACAACCTTTGTGCATCGCATTATGGGGCACCTGTTACTCAACTCTTTTAGAGTGAGTTATGAGACTCGGACGTCCCCCCCAGCGTTCTTCAGTCTGCCTTTTCTTGGCATGCCTGCTTGCCTTTCCTATTCCCCTACCGAATCGTGCGTATGCCGCGGGAGAGACGCTGGGGAACGACGACGGCGACGGCGAGAACGTAGCTGGACCGGCGATCGGTGGCTCGCCGAAAAGTTCGTATTCCGATCTTTTCACGGGGACGGCCAAATACGGCGTTTCCATCGCCGTGCTTCCCGGCGTCGATGAAATGACGCCGCGTCTGGGGCTTTCCTATTCCTCGGATGCCTCGTTCAAATCATCGGTCGGACAGCTTTGGACGTTGGGTGTGCCCGAAATCACCCGGAGGGGAAAATCGAAGTCGATCGCCCGATTCGACGGCACGGACGAATTTCTTCTGAACGGCTCGGAGCTGACGCAGGCAACCGATACGAATCATTACAGCTACGGAAACACCGATCAGTTCGTCACGACCGATGAACAGTTCGTCAAGATCGTGCGGGACACGACGACGAACAATCGTTGGACGGTCACATCCCCCGACGGAACGGTGTCCGAGTTTTCCGTGCCGGTTCCCCGCGCGGGGGCCGCGCCGACCGACTTCCTGAATACCCGAAGCTGGCTTCCGGCGAGTGTGACGAATGCGAACGGCTATTCGATAAAATTCATATACACCCGAGGGAACGCCGAACCGGAGGACCTTGCGAAGGATCCGTCTGATGGGGGAGACATTTATTTAAGCCGCATCCTTTACACGATGGGGCCCCAGGGCCTGGACAGCGGGCGGCTCGTCGACTTCGAACTGGAAGTCCGCGGACCGAACAACACGGCGAAGATGTATGGAAGTGGATCGGAAATCGAAATGGACCGGCGAGTCGCCTGGATCAGGGCCTACGCCGACCGTGGAAAAACAGTTCCGTACATGTCGTACCGCCTCTTTTACCAAGCAAACGATGTCGTGGAGGGGGCGACGAAATGGAACTCGGCCGAGTCGAAGCTTGTGCGGGTCGAATCGTACGGAACAAACGGGTCGCTGTTTCAAAGGTGGGTCTTTGAATATACAGACCGAGACAAGGGATGGACGCTGAGCACCCCCGATACGACCGCGTTCAATGCGCTCGGATACGACTTCGTCGAAGAATTTGACGACACGTTCGGCCGAAGGTGGCATCGCGATCGGGGCGTTCGCTTCATGCACAACGACCGGAACGCTCTGCTCGATCTCGTCCAGGGGGAAAGCGTCAAAGAAACCTCGGGCGGCGAGTGGATTCACAACCGGACGATGCGCAGGAATACGAAGATCGATGTTTCGACCGGTGCCGTTGTTCTTGGTACCCAGGAACCGGGCCCAGCGATGAGTTTCACATCGTGGCTCGCATACTCTGAGACCGCTACTGATTCGGGCGTTAGTGCCATTGATATCGACGGCGACGGTATGGACGCTATCGATGGAGCGGCCTCGGCCTTGTATGGAAACATGAATGGCGACCGATGTCCGGACCTCATTTGGTCTACGATTTGCTCAACATGCACGACCAAACCCGTATTGATCAACGAGCGCTGCGCCGGCGGCACCGGATTCCGAACGGAAAGTTGGCCTTCCAGCAACCTTGGTCTTCCCCCCGCATCTAACTCGTCTCCATACCCTCCGCGGCTCGTCGACGTAAACGGCGACGGGTTAACGGACCTCGTCTTCGGATGGGTCGATGCGAGCCGTGTGTACGACGGCTTCGGTGAACTTTGTGGTTCCGCTGTAAGAAATTTTTACGCACAGGTATATGTAAACGCCGGCAATCGTTTTCGATACGACTCCATGCTTTCCGCGGAGTTGGTTCAAAAGCAGATCGCCTTCAATGAAAAGGAAAGGGTGAGCTGGTACAACGGATACTGCTACTTTGGCGGCACAGCAGGCTCATACACCCATTTGAAGGCGCTGACGCCGATCTTGACCGACGTGAACGCCGACAATGCCGCCGACCTGGTCACAAACACGGACATTTATCTGTATCACCAGGGGAGAGGCTATCTCCGGGCGTGCCCGGTGGGTCAGCGCTGCACGCCGCCGGTCGACTTGACCCGACCGCTCACGATCTGGGTCGGAAACGCCTATACGTGGGTTCAACAGCTCAACAACGGAACGCACTACGTAGATCTGAAAGGAACCGGCGTCCCCACGGTCGTGCATTCGTTAAAACGAATTAACGGAACGTCCGAAAGGTCGGTCTACGCGCCCGGATCAAACCCCGCCAAACCTTCCTTTCCCGGTTTGCTGTCTCGCGTGAAGCCACCGACGGGAGGTTCCATATCGTTTGACTATATGCCGTCGACCTGGCTTCCGAACGGCGGTGGGGATCAAGCCAATCCCGAACTCGCATCGCCGAAGTATGTGGTCACATCGGTCACGTTGGA
Source organism: Bdellovibrionota bacterium (assembly GCA_035292885.1). Classification (NCBI taxonomy): domain Bacteria; kingdom Pseudomonadati; phylum Bdellovibrionota; species Bdellovibrionota bacterium. The sequence continues at coordinate 26,006 of DATDPG010000108.1, forward strand.
CGACGGCTACGGGAATACGCTGGCGACGAACTACAAATATGAAGGTGGTTATTTTGATCCCACCGACCTGGAATTTCGAGGGTTTCAAAAAGTGGAAGTGCGAGGCCCGGACGGGATCCGGTCGGTGACGCTCTTCCATCAGGCAAAGCCGCTGGCCGGTCGCGTCGCTTCTTCGGAAACGTACGGCTCCGATGGAAACCTCTACTCCATGGAGAAGAATTACTACACGGTCAACTTCGCCGATCCCCCCGGCGATTGTGACAACAACGTCAATGAACTCGACTGCTCGATTCCGTATTTAAATGCGGCGACACGAAGCGAAAATACCGTCTTTCAAGGGACCACGCCGAACGCCGCCCAGCCGTCGCTCACCAACCGTGTAGACCGGGAAATCGTGAAATCTGTAGACGGTTTCATTACTGCAGTGACGACGCGCGCGGTGGGTGAGCCTGGAATTACGCCTCTTTCGGAACAGCGCGTGTCAAAAGTTTATCTTATTTCCAATGCGGCCGATTGGATCATCGGCCTGCGTGGGGAAATGTCTCTGTTCCGAGGTTCCGACGAAGCGACCCCGATCCTTACCCGGAGGTTTTTCTACGACGACGGAAGCGGAGCGTACAACCCTCCGGCCGGAGGCGGCGGCTACACGTTGCCTTTTGAGCCGCCTGTTCCCCCTCCCAATAATTCCAGGATCACGCGCACCGAAGTTGTGGGACATCTTGTAGATGGCGCGGACGTCTACGATAACTTTACGTCCACCGACACGGTTTATGACCCCGTTTACCATCACCCGCTAACCGCGAAAAACAGCCGCGGTCAGCCGATCGCAACGATCACGTACGACGGCGGCCATATTCAGCCGATTTCGGTCCAGAACGCCCT
>DATDPG010000109.1 GCA_035292885.1 Bdellovibrionota bacterium
CCCGCCATACCGAAAGTTCCCAACGATCGGCCGTCATATTTCGATCCCAGGCCGCAGGCTCCGTCTTCAATGAGGATCAGATTCTGCTCACGGCAGAAATTCAAAAACGCCCGGCCGTCCGCGGGAATTCCAAATTGATGAACCAGCACGATCGCCCGCGTTTTTTTTGTTAATTTGGCGGCGACATCATTCAAATCGAGGTTGTACGTTTTCGGATGTATGTCCGCGAAGACGGGCGTGGCTCCGCTCGACATCACGGCGTTGACGGTCGCGATGAACGTGTAGGACGGGCAGATGACTTCCGATTCGGGCTCCAGACCCACCGCCGCACAAATGCTCTCGAGTGCCGAAGTTCCGGAATTCGTGGCGACGGCATAGACCGATCCGCACAGTTCCGCGACACGTCGCTCGAAGGAGAGAGCGAATTCCCCTTCGGTCCAGCGGCCGGACATCACGATTTCCCGGAGCGTCGCGAGCAGCGCTTCCGGATCGTCCGGATGATCGGGCCTGGAGAGTGGGATCTTATACACCGTCGACGCCATCGTACATTAACGCGCCGGATCCACAAAAACTTCAATCGTCTTGAACAGATGGAGGGGCAAAGATTCATAGGGTAAACCGTGGATCTTCGTCTGAGCGATCATTTTGCCGATGACCAATGGATTTCGATACTTTCGGATCTGCTTGAGTTCCTCCGGTCGGATCTGCTCGGTCCACTTCACCTCGACGGGATAGAAGCGCCCGTGCCGCACGTAAGCGATGTCGACCTCTCGTTCCGCCTTGATGTAGTACGTAGGGAACATTCGCTGGTAGTGGCAGACGACAGCCGCCTCGGTGAGCTTTGAAGCACTCTCCGCATCGTCGACCGCCCGTAATATCTGGGATCGGTAGGGTTCGGTGGACGGATTCAGCCAATGCGCGACAGCGTGAAAAATAAATGGATCGTTGAAGATGACCTTTCTTGCCTTCTTGGGAGCGGCGGTCAACTTGTCTTCGAGAAGTGCGTACTGAACGAACAGTACGTCCATATTCTCCAAGAGATGCACATAGTCCGCGACCGTTTGATGGTGGTCGATGGAGAGGTCCTTTGAAAGACTTTGCCAGGTGATCTGAGCTCCATACCGTTTTTGGATTCCTTGAAGAATCTCCCGCAAGTAATGCTCGGACTTCCCGTGTTTAAGTGCATCTCCACGGATCCAATCGGAATAAGTCAGAAGAGTCGCGGGTGAAATCAGGCGGTGTGCCGTGAAATCGTTGATTGCGGGCAAGAAACCGCCGTGGATCAAGTATTCCCGCCACTGGGAAAGGAGCGCCGCCGGGTTCTCCTTTTCCGCTCCCCCTGTTTTGAGGACTACGACGTCCCGAAAGGATAGGGGATAGAGATGAAAATCAACGCGGGAGGCCGTGCCGCGCCTGCCTGGAAAACGCTTTCTCGCGTCGCGGAGCAGAGCGAGATCCGAGCCCGTGAGGAATAATAGGGTGTTCGCGAGCAGCCCCGCATCGGCCAGGTATTTGATCCCCTTATCCCAGTCACGGATATATGTGACTTCATCCAAAATCAGGAATCGAGGTTCATCGGACGGCATCTGTTCGGTAATCTGTTGGATGAGGCGCACAAGAACGTGGTGATCATCGATCAGCTCGCCGGTGAGAAAACAGAGGGTCTTCGGATTCTGTTTTGATCGGAGCAATTGGAGCATCCACTGTTTGAGAAACGTTGTCTTTCCAACCTGCCGCCCTCCGGTGACGGAGTATATTCCCGGCGTACGTGTCGGTAGTTCTCGGAGGAGCGGAGAATGAAAGACCAGCGGCAGCGTCCTTAATCGCCGCAAATTCGGGTCCAGCGACTCAAAGGAATCGGGCTGTTCCCAGTGGGTATTGTGCGGAGCAAATCGGGGGTCCACATTTGGATAATAGCTGTTATCCAAATTTGGTCAATCACTAAAGTCCAAATTCCACGTGCCATCTAACGCGCCGGATCTACAAAAACTTCAATCGGTCCAATCGCATAGCGGCTTCGGACTTCCTCGGTGAATGTTCGAAAACTTGTTTCTCGGGGAATTCGGAACCTACGCCAGGTTCTCAGGGCAAATTCGCAAGAAATCGGGCGGCAGGGAGAATTCGAATTTGACAGCCGCAAATATCCGCCGGCCGCCAATCATTGGATCCGTGCAGGCTGATTTGAAAAGCATACGGGATCGCGACCCGCTCCAGGAGATATTTGAGGTTCGGATCGAGCGACTGTTCGCGATGCTTCACTTCAACGGCCATCCACGGCTTTCCCTTTCGAACGAGAACAAAATCGACTTCACGGCCCAACGTATCCCGGAAGTACCGAAGCTCCATTTTTTCCCCCCGCACGTCCTCGCACCAGTGAACCAGCCTCAGCAGGTGAAACGCAACCAGGTTTTCAAAACGGGCCCCTTCGGATTCCACGCGCGGCCAGTCCCAAAGGTAAAGTTTTCGTTCCTTTTTGACCGCTTTGATTCTCGGCGCCCCCAGCGGCGGAAGACGAAACGAGGCGTAGAGGCGGTCGAAGATTTCCAGCCAGTGGCGCGCGGTCTCAAAGGCCACCTCTAGATCCTCCTTCAGGCTGTTAATCGAAAGGACCGATCCGACCACGGCGGGCAAACGATCGTAGAGCAATTCCAACCGATCCAGATCCCGAAGGTTTTCGAGATCACGGATTTCTTCGCGAATCAGTCGCGTACCGTGGCCGAGCCGCCACCGTGCGGCCGTTTCCTCGCTCCCCGAAAAGAAAGGTTCCGGGAAACCGCCGAGCGCCAAAAGGTCGGCGAGCGTTTTTTGGCCTCTGCCTCCCGGATCGGTAGACATTTGCACCATATCTTCCAGCGTCTTGGGGAGCTTCGTCTTGAGCAATTCGGAGAGCGTAAACGGATGAAGCCGGTAGAAAAAGTAACGCCCCTGGAGCGAGTCCCCGCCCCGGCTATATACATCCAGGCGTGCGCTTCCTGTAACGAGGAAGGCGTGCTTGGAACGGTGAACGTCGAACTGCCCCTTGAGCCAGTTTCTCCAATTCCGAAATTTATGAAGTTCGTCGAAGACCCAGAGCTTGGATGCTGCGTCCATTTGGGAATGGCGGAGAATCTTGCGATGGGCATCCAGATCCCAGGTGTAATAGGCCCCGCTCCAATTCTTGAGAATGGACTCGGCCATCGTGGTCTTGCCGCACTGCCTCGGCCCGGCCACAAGTACCATCTTTTTCTTGAGATCTCCCTCCACCAGAGATGTGATTCGCCTCGGCTCCATAGTCCTATTTTAGATATAACTCTAAAATACTTCGATGTAAACTATAGTCTGGTCTAAAAAACAACTACGGAAAAATCTAGTGTCCCGAGTCCGGCGGTTTGTCCGCCAAAAATGGCACGTCGTTTGTGTTTCAAACCAATTTCGGCCCGACGCGCCCGCCCGATGCAGGCGGGAAATCAAGGTGAAACGAAGGATCTCGGTCATCTTGGGAGGTCCCAATATCCACAGGGGTGAAAGACGATGTCCGTCGTACATCAACGCGCCGGATCTACAAAAACTTCAATCGGTCCAATTGCATAGCGGCCGTCCTTCTCGAGAGGGGTGAACCCCACGCCGGTGATGACGGGGGGCGAGGGATGCGTTGAAACCGGCAACGAATTTCGTACGAATGGAAAAGCAACCTCCCACATGCCATCGCCAAGGTTACGAGCTTCCTTCGGCGTCAAGAACAGGCGTTCGCCCGCTTGGACAATCATCTGTCTTGAGAGCGGTCGGAAGGATTTCACCTGGATACGAAACGAAATTGAACTTGGCTTGAGTTCAATGTGAACCGGCAACAAATATGCATCCAAGGTCGTTTGCACTCGCCGAACCTGGACGTCGAGAATCTCAGGAGTCTCCAGGCTTCCCGCGGGTGTAATCCAGGTGGTGTTCGACGCCGTGATCGGACTGTTCGGCCTCAAACGCGGAGAGGGTAGGTTGTCGTCGAGCCGGATGGTCATGGGAGTACGGCGAAATCCGGCTTCCTTGAGCCGTAGTAAGAAAGTCCCGACATCCCTTCGCCGCGCACCGATTCGGTTGACCGCTTGAGAAAGATCGATTCGATCCGAAACGATCGGGAGAATTCGGAAAAAATCCCGGTCCCAATCTTCCCCGTCAATCGCCCGTTTTTGCGCTTCCGCCCAAGACTTTTCGATCTGTTCGGCAGGCTTGGGTTCGAGGATGGCCCGAAAGAGCGCGACATGCCAATCTCCGGGAGTAAGGCCCTCCGCCACGTTTAAATGGTCCGATGTCTTGCTCTTGTCTCCCTGCCTGAAGGAAAGAAGCGCCGCTTCCAAACGAAACCTGGCGACCACGGACGATGGGAGAGGGCCGGGGTTTTCGGCCATGGTCGTGATCAACGGAAGTGATTCCGAACTCGGCAGTACGGGTATCATCGCGCGCAACGATTCGACTCGGGGGAAAAGAAGCCAGGGAGCCAGCGACACGGCGGCCGTATAGCCGATCTTAGCCCGGTCCGGATGGCCCAACCAAGCTTCAGCCTGGGCCAAGGTGAACAGGGCATTGGCATCGATCGGGTCGGACTCAAGGATCGACTCCGCCTCTGCGATTTGCAGGTGCGCCAACGCATAGCGGTCGGTCAGCGTGAGAGACGCCACCGATGAGGGCGCGATGGCCGCGACCGACTCTCTCCCCTTGGGCATGCCCGGAAGGATTCGGTATGCGCCTGCCGCTATGCCGGCGACGCAAATTGCGGCGAGAGCGAACCGGAACCAGCGAATCCCCGCAAGATCATAACGGCGTGTAGCGAGGGTTCCGCCGACGAGCACGGCGAGGAGGATTTGATGGGCCGGGAGCGGAGCGTTGAAAACAAACATTGAATTCAGAAGAAGGGCCGACGTCCCCAGAGCAAAAGCCGGATTCACGGATCCCGGCTTTTTGGCGCGGACCGTTCCAACCATGGAGCAGATCAAGAAGAAAAGAAGCGCGGTCAGACACGCGAAGCCGATCAAGCCCCCGGAAGCGAGAGCTTCCAGATAATCGTTTTCCACGTGTTCCGCGTGCACCCAACTGGTATTCGCGGCCCCGATGGAGGAGACACGGGAAAACGCGCCGAAACCGACGCCGGCCAGCGGAGAGTGAAGCCAAAGGCGCGCGGCCGTTTTCCAGAATTCGATTCGAAGTTCGGTGCCCGCTATAAGTTTTTCCGGTGTCGAGGTGAGACGGGCAAACGAAGGAGCTTTCCAGATCAGCGCCGTGAGTGTGGCGACCGACAGGGCGAACCCGACGTAAAAACCCCTGGCCCATCGCACTCCTTCCCGCGGCTGGTTTATGGCGAAATGAACAAGAAGAGTTCCGCCCAATGCCGCGACCGCCGCCCGCGAGCCTGTGAAAAAAAGGCCGAGAGACAACAACGAAACACATAGGACGAGAGAAATCCGATAGCTCTTGGACGTCGCCAGAGACAACAAGCCGACGCCCAACGCGGCGGACGCGCAGAATAACGCTCCGGCGTGGTTCGCGTTGACGTACGGTCCGAAAAAGGTCCAGCCACGTTCCAAGAACCAGAACATCTTCTGGGATCCGGAGAAACGATGCACCAAACCAAAGAATGCAACGGCGGCGGCGAACGCACAGATCCAATTTGCCAGGCGCCGCCGAACCTCGGGGAGGCGCATCAAGACGCAAGACGCCGTGAGCACGAGCGAGAACGTGAGAAGGTCCAGAAGGGCTCCCAGAGTTGAAGGGGTATCGAGCGAGACCGGGTAGCCGTTGGGGCGAGGACGTATTTCCAAAATATTTAATTGAGCGAAAGTAAGGTGGTGAGCCAGCGGAGATAAGATCCTGAGCAATGAGGAAGGAAGCGAGACACACTGGAAAACGCCGAGCAGAACGATCCCAAGCCATAACCCGACGAGGAAGGTCAGGAAGGGAGGTTTCTCGGGCGCATTTCGATGTTCGTGGGAAGCCGCAATAATAAGGACAACCAGAGTAAGCAGGGACGCCAGGAGCGGATAGATTCGCTCGAAGGGGGCCGCGACACCTCCCAAGCAGATTGTGGCCGAAACCCATAGGAGAAATAGGCCTGTTCCCAACACTTGAAAGATCTTGGAAGTGTGGACGGAGTGGGTCGATTTTTCGGGTTCGGTATGCATCTTAAAAGAAAAGAAACAAGGCGTTGATACTAGGACGCGATGGCAGGCCTCCAGTCGTTGTATTGCCGGGCCATCTTTAGGAACAGGGCGCACGCCAACCAAAAGGGAAAACAGAAGACGCTTCCGACGGAAGTGAACCAACTCTCCACTGAGCTCGACACAAGACCCACGAGAAAAACCGAGAAGAGAGCTACCGTGAACCGATAGTTCGCCGTGGAAAGCCCGGGATTAATGACGTGCGCAACTCCAATAATGAGGACATACAGTAGGGATCCAAAAAGAGGAAACGCACCGAGCCATCCCATATTCAGTAATTCTTCGAGGTAGCTATTGTGGACATGGCCCCCTTGAAATTCACGAATGATGGGGAAATAGCCCTTTTGGAACAGCCGATCGACGACTCCAAATCCGTATCCAAAATATGGACGTTTCTCAATTAAGCGGTGCGACGCCTTCCAGACTTCCTTTCGGCCGCTTCCGGATTCAAGTGTCTCCTTTCGAATCACGGTGTCCTGAAAAAATGATTCGTTCGCTTGGTAATCATTTTCTGTGTCTTTGATAAACAGCAAGTGGATCGATCCAAAGAAAAGAATACCCGCCAGAAGAAAACCGAGTCGTTTTCGGTAACACAGCGTGAATTGAACCAATAACCCTACGGCGGCGGCAAGCAGGCCTCCCCGAGAACCCGACAGGACGAGAGCCAATAGAGAAACGATCGCAAGAATAATTGCCAGGACTCGTCCTTGTTTCCGCGCCTTTTCAAAAAGGTACCAGACGAGGAGAGGGGCCATAAACGCACAATAGTGTCCTAACTGGTTTGGATTCCCCATGACGAGCCGAAGTCTACCCCCGACGTACATCCCCGGAACGCGCGAAATCAACAAAACGCAGCCGACTGCGAGAATAATTGCGAAGCCCTTTCGAACAGATATTGCATATCGTTCGCATACGGCGGGGGCGTCACAACGAAACCAAAAATAAATGTAAATAATGAAAAAGAGCATGAGAAACGATATCGCTCGTTGAAGAGAGGTCACGGGGTCAATGGATATCGGTGAGCTCACGGTTCCGATCACGCCGGCGAGAAAGAATAACCAATGGAGAAGCGTGCTGCCCGTTTGTTGCTGCGGTTGGCGATTTGCGTTCGAACGCAGAAAAAGCATTAGGCCGCGAACGGCCACCAACCCCAAAACTAGAAATCGAACGTAGAAACTGCTGTCTGAAATGTCTTGTCGAAAGGAGCTACCCAGAGCGAGTGTAAGCAAAAGAATGACAGGCAGAATGGATTCGTCGACACGAAATACGGTGATCGTGATGGCCAGGCCTCCGAATAAGTACACCCAGAGTTTGGTCTCGCCTTGGACAAGCGCCCATCCGGCGAAGAGCGCGGCAGACAAGAAAAGGATTCCTTCGGTGATCCGCCGTTGATGACTTTCCACCGTCAGTATCATAAAGTTTTCCAAACAAATTAGATACCTTGTTGGTGCAAAGGTTCGTTTAGATTATGGTTGTACGGATGCGGATCGATCTATCGATCATTATACCTTTTTTCAACGAAGAAGGGTGTGTGCGAGAGCTGGTTCACCGGGTCGCAACGGTGTCTCGGCAACTCTCGTTGGTTTTTGAAGTCATTGCGATTGAAGATGGAAGTCGAGACCGGACGTATGAAAAGCTCGTAGAAACTTCGAGGGACTTTGAGGAACTGCGCGTGCTTAAGCTTTCTCGAAACTTTGGGCAAATGGCGGCGCTATCGGCGGGTCTCGATTCGGCGATCGGTGACGCGGTACTGGTCATGGACGGCGACCTTCAAGATCCGCCCGAACTTATCCCGAAATTTGTTGCGGCTTGGCGTGAGGGCGCCAATGTGGTCAACGGACGCCGGAGATCACAACCGGATAAAGGTCTGGTTCGGTTGGGAAAATGGATCTTCTATGTTTTGATGACCAAGTTTTCACGGGCCCCCTTCCCGAACAATGTCGGAACGTTTTGTCTGATAGATCGCAAGACACTTGATTTCATCGGAGCAATGCCGGAACGCCAACGTTTTTTTGCGGGTCTTCGCGCGTGGGTCGGCGGAAATGTCGCTTGGGTGGAATACGATCGGTCCGAAAGATCTCAAGGAGAAAGCCGAATCGGACTCCCCGGGCTTTGTCGCCTGGCGTGGATGGCTCTGACTTCCTTCTCAAGCGCCCCCCTTCGTATAGCATCGGTCGTCTCCATGTCGGTCGGTTTAATCCTTTTTGGAGTCGGGCTAACGGCGATCATCATTCGTCTAAGCACAAATCTCGCAATTCCGGGATGGGCGACGTTTACTACGCTCATCGGTATCACAGGTTTCTTTCAATCTGTCGTACTGGCCATTCTTGCGGAATACGTCGCCGTGATGTTCGATGAGATTAAGCGTCGCCCCCTGTACGTTAAGCAGGTTGAAATTAGAGGTGGAAAGCCTGCGGAAACTCGTGTCGACTAGCGTTCATTGTGAGTGCAAGCACGTCCAACAAGAAGATTCTCTTATTAAGTTATTTTTTCCCCTCTTATCCGGGTGTGGGGAGCCGGCGTTGGGCAAAGTTTGCAAAACTATTGACGCTTCGCGGGTACACCGTGCATGTAATCTGCTCCCGAAACCCTTTTCCTGAAATTTCACCGTGGTGGGACGAGATTAAGGACGCACCCGGTATTGTTCGGCATGAACTTCCACCCCACTTTCCGGAAGCCCTAACCGATCGCGTTGTCAAATCCACTTGGTTGAAGGTGCGATTCCACGTAACAGCTCGCATCGCACGAATAATCGCACGTGGGAACATTTATGATCGAGCGGTATTTTGGAAATCCGCTGTATTAAGAGAGGCGAGTGAAGTCATCCGCAAGGAGAATATTGGAGTCGTTGTCGCTACGGGCGCACCGTTTCGTATTCTTTATTACGCCACGCTTCTCAAGAAACGACATCCATACCTGCGGGTCCTGGCTGATTTTCGTGACCCGTGGGTGGATGCCTCGTTCCTTCTCGGGTACCGCTACTTGTCCAACCGAAGGAAAACGTTCGAACAAGAGCTGGAAGGATCCGTCGTGCTTCATTCCGATGTCGTTCTCGGCGTGGCGGATTGGCTATTGAATGATTTGCAAATGCGGCATCCCGGCTCTTCCGCACGTTACGTCGTTCTTCCCAACGGCTTTGATCCAACCGATATTCAATCCGTCCGACGAACGAGAAAGGACGATGGAAAGATTCGGTTCATCTTGACGGGGGACCTTTATGCGGAGGCCGACTACGTGTTCTATCCGTTTCTTCAGTCCCTAAAGGAGCTCAAGCAGAGCCATCCGGCTCTCTTTGACGGGTTGGACATTCGGTTCTTCGGCCGCCATCGCGACCCGTGCCGTCGAGCCGTGAAAGATTTCGGGCTGGAGTCAACGATTCAATTTTTCCCGTCGTGCCGAACGAAAGATATCTTTCAAGAATTGGCCGACGCTGATTTTGGCCTCCTTTTTCAGCATTACGATTTCGCGTTCTCAACCAAGTGTGTTGAATATATTTCCTTGAGAAAACCGATTTTGCTTTGTGCGCGCAGGTCTCAGGTGATGGATGAAATCGAACAACTCGGAATCGGCTTGGGATGCGAACCTCATAACATGAAGAGCAGGCTTCTCGATGCTCTCGAAGGATTTGTGAAAGGGAGGCCGCTTTTCAATCCATCGTACGACGAAAAACAATTTAGCCTCGATCGCATCACGGATCGCCTCGTGGAAGTTCTGGAGGCGAACGATGGGGGTTGAGCAAACGAAATTGAATGGCCCGCTCGAACGACACCGCTGCAGTCGATGCGTGATGGACGACGACGCCGACCCCGCGATTCGGTTTGACGCGAACCAAGTCTGTTCCTACTGTCGCGAATGGGACGATCTTAAAGCAAACCACGTTTTGACCGCGGACCGGGCGAGTTCCGAATGCAAACGTATTGTCGGAGAAATCCGCGAAGCGGGTCGTGGCAAGGAATATGACTGCGTTCTGGGAATCAGCGGTGGCGTGGACAGTACCTATTTGGCGTATATGGCCAAAGAGCTTGGATTGAGGCCCTTGGTCTTTCACTTCGATAATGGATGGAACTCTGAGCTGGCGGTCAAGAATATCGAAAATATCTGTCGACGATTGGGTTTTCATCTTCATACGCACGTTGTTGAGTGGGATGAATTTCGTGATCTGCATTTGGCCTATTTGAAAGCCTCAGTGATCGATATCGAAGTTCCGACCGACCATGCCATCAATGCGCTCGGGATGTTGACGGCGGCCCGAATCGGCGTTCGATTCGTTCTTACGGGATGCAATTTCGCAACGGAGTCGCCTCTCCCAAAGGCGTGGGTTTGGGAAAAGATGGACCTACTCAATCTCCGCGCGATTCAGCGCCGCTACGGGACGAAGAGATTAAAAACCCTTCCAATGCTCGGATTCTTGAAAGGCAGTTACTATCAGGTAGTGAAAAGAATTCGCTTCATTGACCTTTTGAATTTTCTTCCCTACCAAAAAGACCGGGCCAAAACGACGATCGAAAGGGTACTCGGCTGGCGCGATTACGGAGGAAAGCATTACGAGTCGATCTTCACGCGCTTTTATCAGGGCTACATCCTTCCCACGAAGTTCGGCGTGGATAAACGAAAGGCTCATTTGTCGTCCTTGATTCGTACCGGACAGATGACCCGGCAGGAGGCGTTGGCGGAGCTTTCTAAACCTCCTTACGCAGCACAGCTGCTGAAGACAGACCGGGAGTTTGTGCTTAAGAAACTGGGGTTGACGGACGAACGGTTCGACGAAATCATGCGTAAACCGCGGGTCGAACATGATCAATTCCCAAGTTATCGAAAAGCTCACTACCGTTATCACAAACAATTGTTTGATTTGATCCGACCCGTGACTCGCCTCTTGAAACGGGGCGCCGCCAGATGATCGCCGTCATTGATTATGGACTGGGCAATCTAAAGGCTGTGACCAACATGTTTAGGCGGATCGGCATTGAGACCTGTTTGACGGCCGAACGGGAACAGATCGAACAAGCTGACAAACTTGTGCTTCCCGGCGTGGGCGCCTTCGATCATGGAATCCAGCAACTACGAACACACAAGCTCATCGATCTTCTGCGCCAGGAGGTTCTTGAACGAAACAAACCCATTCTAGGGATTTGTCTCGGAGCGCAGCTCCTGACGCGAAAGAGCGAAGAGGGTACCGAAGAAGGGTTAGGATTTCTGCGTGCGGAATGTGTGAAATTTAGGTTTGAGGGCGAGAAAGGCCAACTTCCCGTGCCGCACATGGGTTGGAGTCCTTTATCCGTCATGAATCCCGGCGTCCTGTTTGCGAACATGGAGCCGCCTCTTCGCTATTATTTTGCGCATTCTTACTGGCTCAAAGCAGAGGACGAAACCACGGTCGAAGCGTTTGCCGAATATGGAGCGGCATTTCCCGCCGTGATTGTTCAAGGCCGCATCATTGCGGCGCAATTCCACCCTGAGAAAAGCCACCGGTATGGAATGGCATTTTTGAAAAACTTCGCCGAACGATTTGGGTCATGAAAGAGTACCGTGTGATCCCCGTCCTCCTCGTGGATCAGGGGCGCCTCATCAAGACCAAGGCGTTCTCCAACGAGGTTTACGTCGGGGACCCCATCAATACGATCAAAATTTTTAACGACAAAGAGGTGGATGAAATCGTCGTGCTGGACGTTACCGCGAGCACGCGAGGTGCAGAACCTGACCTTGCGATGATCGACGCTCTAGCGAGCGAATGTTTTGTGCCTCTGGCTTACGGAGGCGGAGTCAATACAGTGGATCAAGCCAGGCGCATCCTGCGGTTGGGAGTAGAGAAAATCATCTTGAATACATCGGCGCTTGATCGGCCACCTTTGATCCGGCAAATCGGCGATCGATTCGGAAAGCAAAGCGTTGTCGTCTCGATCGATGTGAAGAAAACGTTTCTGGGCGGGTATCGAGTCATGCGCGATCGGGCACGCAGGAAAACGGAGTGGCATCCCGAACAGTTCGCGAAAGAAGTTGAATCCCTTGGAGCCGGGGAAGTCATTCTCACCCGTGCGGACCATGAGGGAACGCTTCAAGGATACGATGTCGAGCTTATTCATCGTGTCGCTAGCGCAGTCCACATCCCCGTAATCGCGCATGGGGGAGCTAGGGGAATGGACGATTTCGTAGCCGCCGTACGTTCGGGCGCTTCGGCTGTTGCCGCGGGCCATATCTTCGTTTTTCACGGGCCCCATAACGCCGTTCTAATCACGTTTCCAAGCCGCAACGAGCTTGAAACGGAATTCTTCGAGCGAGTCTCTGATCGAAAAGATGACTTACGTCGATCAAATTTGTCGGCGTAATTGATGTAACGCCCGTCCGAAAGCTTCGAAATTCGCAGTGGCCCGAAATTTTTCAAGATACGTTTGACGAGCATTCCGTCGCATATGTGGGGAGGACGAGGGGTGTCTTTCGATTACAGTGGCAATGTCCTTCGCCGAAGCCGTGGGCGACAAAAGATATCCGTTGGCGCTATTGATGATCTCCGGGACGCCCCCGACGGTGGTCCCTAGACACGGAATGCCGAACGCAAAAGCTTCCATCATGGATACAGGAAGGCCTTCCGAGCGGCTTACATTTACAAGAAGGTCTACCGGGTTTTGGCGATAGTGCGCGAGAACATCTGCATTTGGCACATTTCCGCGCAGGTCGGCGCGGATATTTTGGGGAAGATGAGTTGTTTTCTTTCGAACGTCGGCCATCTCGGGACCGTCGCCGAAGTGCGTCCACTCCATGGGTCGCCGCGCCAGGGAGAGTACATCAACGAGATAGGGCATTCTCTTTACCGGGAGGACAGCGGCGCAACTGACAACACGCAGTACCCCGTCGCTTGAGGCGGGGCTCTGAGCGACCGGGTCGTCTATGCCTAGATACGCCGCGGAAATCTTGGAACCATGTCGCGGAAATTTTCGGTGGAGATAATTTTGACCCGCTTTCGAGCAAGGAAAAAGATAATCCAAGCCGGAAATGGTGCTATGTTGGAAGGGTAGTTTCGTTCGCCCAGTGGCTTCGGAAAAGAGATCGTACCCGTGAGCTCGTGCCACAAATAGGGTCTTCGGATAATGTTTCTTAAGACGACTGATCGCAAAAGCCGCCGGCCCCGACCAAAAAGAATAGACCACGTCGAAGTTCTCGATCTTTAGGTTGTTCACTAATGCGCTTTGAATCAGAACGCTTTGTCCCCAGAACGAGACGACGTCTTTCCAAAATTTCTTCGGCCAAAACGGGATCTCCTTTCCGAGTGAAAGGAGGCTCGCTGCAGAGCATTTTGTGCGGAGGGTTCCCTTACTCTTTGAAACCTCCGCTAATTCATCGAGGGCGGTCGCCGAAACGGATGCGTTGGAAGGAAGGCGGTATTTAACGGTTCGCGATGCTCCCGGATAATTGGTGGGAACGACGAGCACTTCTTGAAAGGTACGGCACAGATAATCACATTCCAGCCCGGGAAAATGTTCGTTCGTTTCGAACGGGTATTCGTCGACCAGATAAAGCAGCTTCACTTGAGCCCACCAAAGGCCTCGCTGGCGATCTTCTTGGCAACGCGAATCCAAGAATATTGTGAACGCACTCTTTGGCCGAGATTTTGTCCAAGCCGTTGCCGTAACTTTGGATCTCGAGCGAGTCGAATCAACGCACCGGCCAGTTGCTCCACGTCTCCGGATCGGATCAGGATGGCTTCCTTCTCCGCTTCGACCACTTCCCGAACCGGAGCCTCGTCCGGAACGATGACGGCCTTATCCATTGCGCCGTATTCGAAAAGCTTGATGGGAGAGCAATATCGAGTCGTTGCGGGCATCACGCAAATGTCGAAATTCATGATCACTCCCGGTACGTCGGTGTGGGGAACGTTCCCGGAAAAATAAATCCGATCTATGGCGCTCGATTGATCCACGTGTGCGCGAAGCGCGACGTTTCGGAAGGCCGGGCCGACAATCATGAGTCTGGCGTTCATTTCGGGGGGAATCCTCGAAAATGCATCCACCAACGTTTCCAAGCGATACCAAACGAGATCGGATCCGACGAAGCCGATCCATAATTCGGACGGCTTTTTCATCGGAGGATTCTTTGAAGGTTCGGCTCGTTTCGGATCGAACTGCTCAAGATTGACTCCGTTGGAGATGACAACGACTTTCGCGGCTTCGACGCCGTTGCTTTGGAGCCAATCACGGATGACGCCCGAGACCACGACGATTCGATCCGCAGCTCGAAGAGCATGCCAAATTCGGTGACGGAACCACGGCCAAAAAGGCCGAGGGCCGGAGAGGGTTCGGGCCTCTTCATCGAGCGGTGCGTGAATTTCCAACACGTAGCGCGAACGAAAAATCTTTGCGACGCTCGAAGCCGCACCTCCGGAGTAATCGATCCGCTCGTAAACGACATCCGGCCGGATCAATTTGAATTCGCGCCGTAAAACGTGAGCGAAGGACCGATCGCTGTTGAGGCGGCGCAGGTCTTTCAAACCTTCCCAAACCACGGTGGGCACGAAGCCACGCAAACGATGGCTGCGAACTCCCGGCGATATAACGCCCGGACCGGAATATTTCTGCGGGAGGTGAGTGGATACGTCGATTCCAATTTCTTGAAAGGCGGTGCTCAGTTCACGGATATGGGTTGCGTATCCGCTCGGTACGTCCAGCCGATAGGTCGGATTGCTGCAAATGTACGCCAGCCTCACAGCTGCCTCGAGATCGCCCCATACGTGGTCTCATGGCTGAGGGCCCCCTTCTTGAGTTCGATGATGCGCTGCGTGTGGCGCAATGTCGTCACACGATGGGCGACAATGATGACGGTGTAGCCTTCGAGAGAGAGTTGGCGGATCGATTCCGTGATTTCCGCTTCGGTCCCGGGATCCAACGCCGACGTCGCTTCATCGAAAATAAGGATCTGCGCTCCCGAATACAATGCCCGGGCGATGCCGATGCGTTGCTTCTGTCCCACGGAGAGAGTGGCTCCCCGTTCGCCCACCGGGGTATCCACGGATTGGGGCAGTGAACCTATAAATTCTTCAAGACTGGCCAATCGGATGACGTCGTTCAACCGGCCGATATCCACTTGGTCGCTGGGAACTCCGAACACGATATTTTCGCGCAACGTCCCCTCGAGGAGAAAAACCTCTTGTTGAACGTAGCCGATCAGACGGTACCAGGCTCCATGGCGGTCGGGAGTCAACTCGGTCCGATCGATGAGGATGCGGCCGGATGTAGGCCGAAGGAACCCGAGCAAGAGATTCAATATCGTCGTTTTTCCCGACCCAGAAGGGCCGACGATTCCCACGCATTCCCCTTTCTGAATGGTAAGAGAGATTTGGTTCAATGTTTCTCCGGAACCGTCCGGATAGCGGTAAGATACGGCATCGAAGTTGATTTCGCGATCAAACGGGAGAGGTTGTGAGGTCGGCTCGCCCGACGCCGCCGGAGCTTCTCGTGCGTCTTCTAGAACATCGAGTGTGTATTGATGGCCTTTGATTGAAAGAAG
>DATDPG010000110.1 GCA_035292885.1 Bdellovibrionota bacterium
GCGTCGCTGGTTTTTTTCCGCGAGAAAAGTTGGTCGGGGTACGGAGTTCTGGGCGCGGCGTTTCTCTACAACGGTGCGTTTCTCTATTTGAGCCACTTGTATTTGAAAGAGCTCTTTGAAAAGCGCTCTCTTCGTTACGGAACGAACGCCGCCGTATACAGCGTGATCGTCCTGGCGATCGTCATCGTCGCCAACGTAATGTCCCAGGATTTCCACGCGCAAAAAGACTTTACGGAAGGCCAGGTGCACACGCTGACCGACCAATCGATCAAACTCGTGGAGGGATTGAAGGGCCCGCTCATGATCACGGCGTTTTTCGACGACCGGAACGAAACGAAGCCGGAAGCCAAGGAACTCCTGGGGATGTATCAGTCGAAATCGAAACAGGTCACCGTGAACTTCGCGGACCCGGATAAAGAAAAGACCTTGGCCGTGCAGCACAGCGCGAAGGACGGCGACATTCTCATCGTTTTCGGCGAGCAAACCAGCATCACGCGGGAACTCACGGAGCAGGGGCTTACGCAGGCCATGTTAAAGGTAACCCGCTCGACGACACCGAACGTCTGTTTCACGAAAGGTCACGGAGAACTCGATATCGACGGTCCGGAGGATGAACCGCGGAGTCTTTCGGCCTCCAAAGGCGGATTGACGAACGAGGGATATCAACCCAAAGCGGTTGAAGCGATTGTGGGGGCGGTTCCCCCGGATTGCGCGATTTTAGTGGTGGCCGGACCGACGCAAGGATTCACGAAAGAAGAGGCCGGCTCGATCGACCGCTTTCTCGGCGACGGTCGGAAAGCTCTCTTTATGCTGGACCCGAACGTTCCCGATCGTCGGCTAAGCCCGACGCACATTGGCGTCCTCGACACCGGATTGGAAGATGTTCTGCGCAAATGGGGCGTGGACATCGGGAAAGATGTAATCCTGGAAAAACACTTGCAGCTCTTTGCGGGCGTCAAAATCGGCCTGACGGTTCTGGCTCAGACCTATGGAAATCACCCGATCGTCGATCCGTTGAAGGGAAAACAGACGGTGTTCCAAAATGTCCGTTCGGTCCGTAAGGCCGAGAATTTCGGCGGAACGGTGGTCGATTTGATTTCGAGCGCCGGCGGGGACGCCAGCTGGGCGGAGACCGACATCGACCAACTTTTCCGTCAGGGGAAAGCGAACCTGGAAGCGCACGATGTTCCCGGCCCGGTGACGATCGCCGTGAGTTCTGAGCGGGAAGGTGAGAAAGAAGGGGAAACGGCCATGCCGACGGCCCGCCTCGTCGTCATCGGTGACGCCGACTTCGCGTCCAATGGGTTGATTCGTTCGTACGAATTCAACTTCGATCTCTTCTTAAACTCGCTCAATTGGCTTCAGGGGGAGATGGAAAAGATCTCGATTCGGCCGAAGCAGATCCGTTCGTCCACGATCGAACTGACGCCCGCGCAGTCCAATACCATTTTTTATGTCGCGATCATCGGCCTCCCGATGTTGGTGTTGATCTTTGGCATGGATCTCTGGTGGTATCGGCGTCGGCGTGGCTGAGGCTAGGTTTCAATGAAAAAAGATGTTTTGCGCATACTGGTTTCATTAGCTCTTTTAGTGGGCCTGGTCGGTTTCGTGGCCTGGCATCGGAAGCAGAAGGCTGCGAAGGACGACAAAGCGGAAGAAGAGAAGAAAATCGCCCAAATCGACATGGAGGCGATCGGGCGGATCGTTGTCGATGCGAAAGAGGGGGGAAAGATCGTGTTCGTCCGGCGCACGAAGGACGCTCAAGGAAAATTCAGCGACGAATGGGCGGCGCTTTCCAATGAATTTGATTCCGTTTCGGACTGGGCGATCGTGGAACCGATCAAGTCGCTCCCGGATTATTGGTCGGTCAACACGCTGATCAACAATATAAAAGACCTGACGTCGACCAAAGTAATCAGCGAAAAGGGGGAAAATCGTGCGACATACAATCTTGAAAATGCCCCGCTCGGGATCGATCTGTACGAAAAGAACGTGGAAAACCCCAAACTGACCGTGCGCGTGGGCGATCAAAATTCAGCCAAGAGCGGCCCTTATCTTCAGACATCGGCCAGCCCACAGATCGTTCTGGGTTCCAACACCCTGGATTATCTAAAAACGCGAAAGCCTTCGGATTGGCGGAAGAAAGAAATCATCGGCTTTAAGGATCTTTCGAAGGTGAAGCGGGTTGAAATCACGTATGACGATAAGGGGAAAAAGAATTCAGTTGCGGCCTCGCGGGGGGAGGCGGGCTGGACCCTGACGAAACCGGAAGGCTTGCCGGCGGATGGCAGGGCGATCGAGAACTTCTTGAGCGACGTAAAGTCGTTGCATGCGAATACCATCCCGAGCGATGACGCCGCGAAGGACGCCAAGAGTTACGGTCTCGACAAACCGTACGCCAAGATCGACATTGCGGCGGCCGAGGAAAGCGGCGAAAAACACTGGACTGTCCTGATCGGCCGTAAATTTGAAAAAAATAAAGACATATACGTTCGCCGGATGGATTTTCCGCAGGTGTACGCCGTTCGCGAGGGGATGAAAGGAACGCTGACCAAGCAGGTCAAGGATTGGGTTCGTAAGAAACCGTTTTCCGCCGACAAAGGAATAATAACCGACGTTCTGCTCGTGAACCGGGGAAAAACGACGGAACTTGGAAAGAAAGGCAATACGTGGACGTTGGTTAAGCCGGTGGAAGACCGTGTGAATTCGGACCAGGTTGCCGCCCTTCTGACGAAGATCGTCGAATTTCAGGCGGGTGAATTCTTGGGAACGAAGGCTCCGGCCGGATTTGGAAAACCACAAGTGTCAATTCAAGTGACGGTGGGAGGAAAGAAACGGGATTTGTCTTTCTTCGACCCTGGGTCGGTAAAAGATCTACAGGGCAAGAGTTCGAGCCCCGATCTCTACTATCGATTTTCGCGCGCAGCGTACGACGGTCTGGTGACCGCCTTTCAAGGGGCGAGGGAGAAGAAAATTCTGCCGCTTAAGATGGAGGAATTGGCTTCCGTCCAAATTCAAAAGAATCCGGTCAAGGTGAGTTTCATTCGAAATGCCGAAGGTCAATGGGTGTTGGGAACGGTGGACGGCGCGGAACCGCCGCTCAAGGCGAAGTTACGAGAGAAGTCGACCTCCGACTCGGTGGTGAACGGAGTCGAGAATCTTGAGATCGAGACGTTCATGGAAGGCGGAGCCGGAAGTCCCGAAGCGAGCGAGATGACGGTCGAATTCCGTCCCAAAACGGGAGAAGCGATCTCCTGGTCGTTCGGAAAAAAGGACGGAAATATAGTGACGGTGCGTTCCGCGCAAAGGAACGTCGTGGGCCAGATGTCGGCGTCCAAGGCGGAGTTCTTGGAACAACTCTTCAAGATCGAGACGCCGCAGAAGGGATCGTAGGGAATGTCCGAAGAGCCCAAACAGTCGTCCTTCCGCATTACCGACCGACGGGGACAGGCGAAGGAGGAACCGACGCCTTTGGTGCAGCCGTCAGCCAAGCGGGAGCCGGAGTCGCCCCCTCGGCAGGAAGCAAAAAAGGAACCGAGGAAAGAGCCGCACGGAGACGAATATCCTTCAATCGATTTTTCCACATTTGTCGTGTCGATGAGCAGTTCCGCGCTGATTCATATGGGATTGGTCAAGGATCCCCACACCGGTCACGCCGACAAGAATCTTCCTCTCGCCAAACAAGAGGTGGAGATTTTGACGATGCTCGAGGAGAAGACGCGGGGAAATTTGAGTAAGGAAGAAAAAAGGTTGATGGACGAAGTTCTTTACGAGCTTCGCATCCGGTTCGTCGAAGCCGCTCGGACCCCTTAAAATCACGCCTTTTCGGGCGTTGACACGGGCGGTTTAGCGCCTTTATTAGCTTTATGCGCCTCGATAAGTTGACGATCAAGAGCCAGGAGGCGCTCCAGACAGCGCAGCAGCTGGCCGAGGAGCGTCGAAATCCGGACATCGCCCCCGAGCACCTGCTTTCGGCCCTCGTACGCCAGCCGGAAGGGGTGGTAACGCCTCTTTTGGAGAAATTAGGGATCCCTCCCGCGAAGATTCAACAGGAGGCCGATTTGGCGATTGAGCGGCTCCCGCGGGTATCCGGGGCTTCGGCCGGCCAAGCTTTAAACGATAAAACGAAACAGGTCATCGACCGGGCTTTTGATGAAGCCGGTCATCTTAAAGATGAGTACGTTTCGGCGGAACATTTGCTGGCCGGCCTGGCGTCGGTCGATGCGAATGCGGCGTTCGAGATCCTCAAACGCAACGGTGTTTCAAAAGAAAAAATTCTCCATGCCCTTCGGGACGTTCGCGGGGACCAGCGGGTCACGGATCAGAACCCGGAAGGGAAATACCAGGCGCTCAAACGATACGCGCGGGATCTCACCGACCTGGCTCGAAAGAAGAAGTTGGATCCGGTCATCGGCCGGGATTCGGAGATCCGCCGTGTGATTCAGGTCCTCTCCCGCCGAACCAAGAACAATCCGGTTCTCATCGGCGAGCCGGGCGTCGGAAAAACGGCGATCGTCGAAGGGTTGGCTCAGCGAATCGTCAGCGGGGATGTGCCGGAGACGCTCAAAAACAAGCGCGTCGTTTCGCTCGATTTGGGGGCGCTGATCGCCGGAACCAGATACCGGGGGGAGTTTGAAGATCGATTAAAGGCGGTCCTGACGGAAATCTCGAGAGCCGAAGGCGAAATCATTTTGTTCATTGACGAGCTCCACACGCTGGTCGGCGCCGGCGCCGCGGAAGGGGCCGTAGACGCCTCGAACCTGCTGAAACCGGCCCTGGCAAGGGGCGAGCTCCGATGCGTGGGAGCGACGACGCTCAAAGAATACAAAAAACATATTGAAAGGGACGCCGCGCTCGAACGGCGGTTTCAGCCGGTCTACACCGGCGAGCCGTCCGTGGAGGACACGATTGCGATCCTGCGCGGATTGAAGGAGCGGTACGAGCTTCATCACGGCGTTCGGATTCAGGATGGCGCGATTGTGGCCGCCGCCACACTCTCGAGCCGGTATATCGCCGACCGATTTCTTCCCGATAAGGCGATCGACCTGATCGACGAAGCGGCGAGCCGGCTTCGGATCGAGATCGATTCGGTCCCCTCGGAGATCGACGAACTCCAAAGGAAAATCGTGCAATTCGAGATTGAACGAGAGGCGCTGAAGAAAGAAAAAGACAAGGCGTCCCGCGAACGGCAGCAGGAAATCGAAAAAGTGATGTCGAATTTGAAGGAGCAGGCGACACAGCTCAGGACGCACTGGCAGAACGAGAAACAGGCCATTCTAAGAATCAGCGAAGCGAAAGCGAAGATGGAAGAGACGAAATCGGGGATCGAGGTCGCGGAAAAACAGGGTGACTTAGGAAAAGCGGCCGAACTGAAATTCGGCAAACTTCCGGAGCTTGAAAAGGAGCTGGCGACTCGAAACAAACAGATCGCCGAACTCCAAAAAGACAAAAAGATGCTGAAGGAAGAGGTGGAGGAAGAGGACATCGCCGAAGTCGTGTCGCTCTGGACCGGAATTCCGGTGTCCCGGATGCTTGAAAGCGAGAAGGCAAAGCTCCGCGACATGGAAAGCCGTCTGCGTGAGCGGGTCGTGGGGCAAGATGAGGCGCTAAAATTAGTATCCAGCGCGGTTCGGCGGTCGCGAGCGGGCCTCTCCGATCCTGTGCGACCCATCGGTTCGTTCATCTTTTTGGGACCCACCGGCGTCGGAAAAACGGAGACCGCGCGGGCGCTGGCGGTGTTTCTCTTCAACGATGAAACGGCGATGGTGCGTCTCGACATGTCGGAATACATGGAGAAACACTCCGTTGCGCGGATGATCGGCGCTCCGCCGGGATATGTCGGATACGAGGAGGGGGGTCATTTGACGGAGGCGGTGCGCCGTCGGCCGTATGCGGTGATCCTGCTCGATGAGATCGAGAAGGCCCACCCCGATGTGTTCAACATTCTCCTTCAGATCCTGGACGACGGCCGCTTGACCGACGGCCAGGGCCGCACGGTCGATTTCCGAAACAGTGTTCTCATCATGACCTCTAATCTGGGGAGCCAGATGATTTTGGAGAGCGACACGAAGGATAAGAAACAGATCGAGAGCAAGATTCAAAAACTTCTGCGCGAGTCGTTCAAGCCTGAATTCTTAAACCGAGTGGACGATATCGTGATCTTCAACAGTTTGGACAAAGCCCAAATTCGTAAGGTCGTCGAGATACAGCTCGGCCGACTCCAGAAGCGCCTGTCCAGTAACCGAATCGAGCTCAAGTTTACGGCGAAAGCGAAAGAACATTTGGCCGACGTCGGATATGACCCGCTCTTTGGAGCGAGGCCCCTCAAGCGGGCGATTCAAAAACAGGCCGAAGATCCTTTGGCCGAGAAGATCTTGGACGGTGAAATTGCTGAAAATGCCGCGATCACGGTGGACGTGGAAGGCGGACACATTACTTTTCAAAATCGTTAACGGCGGAGTCTCAGCGTCATGACCGCCGATAAAACACCAAGGGCGATAGTTCCGCCCCAGAGAAACTGCCCGCCAAAACTTTCAAGGACCAAGGAACCGAGTGCGGGGCCGATGGCAAAAGCGAGACTAAATGACATGGCATAAAGGCCCATGTACCGGCCGCGATATCGCGGCGGGGCGATCTCGGCGGCGTACGCGGCGCAGGCAGGAAAAAGAATCATCTCACCGAACGTCCAGATGACCACGGTAACGGCGACCTGGGAAAAATCGTTCGCCCATGCAAGCGCACCAAATCCAAGGCCGGTGAGGAACGACCCAAGAGCGATGGAACGTGCGTGCGGCCAATGAGCCATCGCCGTGTTGAGAGGAACCTCGAGAAAGATGATGAGCAGCGTGTTGATCGGAAAAAGAAGCCCGAACGCCGACTCTCGAAAATGGAGGTCCCGAACGAGATAAAGCGGCATGGCCGCTTCGTGCTGAATAAAGATGATCATGACCGGCAGCAGCGACAGGAGAAAATAAGAAAACTTCGGATCCGATAAGAGAATGGAGCGGCGGGGAGAGGATGAGGGCTCCGTGAGACGTCTCTTGGTAGCCGAGGGAAGGCGGTTGATCAGAAGACCGGCCGCGATCGCTGTGAAACCGTCAACGTAAAATATGGACTGAAAGGAGATGGGAGCGAGCCAGCCTCCCAGGACCGGTCCTACGCTCATTCCAAGATTGATGGCCAGTCGATAGAGCGAATAGGCGGGCTTCTGCAGTGACGGACCGGCGGTCCCCACGCGTCGGAAAAGTGTCCGGCCAACGGCGCAGAAAAAATCGCTCCGACCCAGTACACCGTAACGAATAATCCGGCCTCGGCCTTTGAAAAGCGCTGGGTTTGAGTGAGGTAAAGGGCCAGGAACGGAAGAGCCATCGTCCCCATCCGATTGACCAGCGTGGAGGCGGAGAGAATCCAAATATCTCGGGACAAGCCCGACAAGCCGCGCCAGGACCGAAAATACATAGATTGCGGTTCTTAACTTAAACTAGAGGCGATCGAATCGTTTTCGGTGTTTCCTCTCCTTCTTGGAACGCCGAGAGGAAGAGCCCTTCTTCTCGGCGCGAGGCTCTTCGTTTGTTCGTCCTTCGAGCCAGGGGGGGAGGGCATTGGCCGGCGGGTGGGGGAACCTTTGTCGTAGCCTGGCGGAGAACTCTTGTGAAGAGATGGGCGACGCGTGAGCCCGGTGCGCGGCGGACTCTATTCGACGATCGGAACTCACTACGATCCACCCGCCCGCATCGGGCTTCGCCAAGATTTCTTCAATGGTCTCATCAGCCGTCACGGTCAGGGGTGAAAAGATCACTTCGATTCCGCCGGTGTGAAAGTGGTCGCCTTGGCCGCGGCCGCCATAGGTGCCGTCAAAGACGATCGTAATCTCATGATTCTTGGTCTTGCGGTATTCGCTCAGGGATCGCAGAAGAGCATCGCGGTCGGCGTGGTTCGTGACGGCCAAAAGGTTATAGCCGTCGATGAGGATGCGAGCCATCGGCAGGCAGGGTTAAATCTCAAAGTCGATGCCGGTCGGTTTGAGGAGCCGAAGAAAGGAGGCGAGAGTGTCTTTAATGTTTTGGACGACCTCCGGATCTTTCGGTTCATAGACGACGCTCGTAATTTCGCCCGTCTTATCGTACGTGACGTTGATGATGCCGACCCGGTTGGCTTTGACCTTTTTTTCGATCGTCAACGGTTTGCCGAACGAGTTGTAAGAAAAGATCACCGTGTTTTCGTTGTGATCCGTCATTTTCTCGATCTTTCCATGCTTCTCATATGAGAGCTTCACATGCTTTCCATCCGAACTTGTGGCGAAGGAAAGGTTTCCGGTTTTGTCGTACAGAAAACGCATCGTCGTGCCGTCGTGATTCTTGATTTCCGATACCTGATTAAAGCGGGGCTCGTACGTAAACGCCGTGGTTTTTTTTGCGGCGTCGGTTTTTGAAATGAGATTCCCCTTGCCGTCGTACCGAAAATCCTCGCCGACCCCCTTGGGATCCTTGATGGAGAGCGGCTTACCGCAGCAAGCCGTGACGGTGGTGATGGTTTTGTTTCCATTTTTGTCGATGAAAATGATCTTGTTCTCGGCGTCGATATATTCGTAACGGCCTTTGCCTCCTTCGTTGTCCTGAACACTCGCCCAAACGGTTTCCTTCTCTTTACCGTATTTGTATTCCGTGACCTTGCTCCCCGGGCCGACCTGTTTGGAAACATAACCGTTCTTCGAATCGTAAAAGATCTCCGCTTTTTCTCCGTCGCCGAAGACGAGGGACGTCATCCGGTCGAAATCGTCGTACGTAAATGTCGTCTTGCCGCCATCCAGGGCGACGGCCGAGATCAGCCGGTCCTTCGCGTCGTACGTGTACGTCAGCCGCCGGCCGAGAGAATCCAGAATCTCGACGATCTTGCCGCGGGGATTGTAGGTCGATTGAATCGATTGGCCACACCCGTCGTTCACTTTCGTCAGGCGGCTCTCGGCGTTGTACTCGAGCGTCAATTCGTTGCCGTTCCGATCCGAAAGGCGGATCAAGAGACCTTTCGAGTTGTATTCTTCGCTCCGTCCGGTTTCGGTTGTGCGCAGAAATCCGTTCTTGGTCTTGGTCAAAAACGTCGTGCCCCGTTTTCGGGAGACATACTTCCCGCTCGCGGAGGCTTTCGACTGAGCGGGCAGATAACGATCCCGCTGCCGTTCAAAAAACGCCTTGTCCGCCTGGAGCTTGCGGCGATAGTCCTTGTAATAGGCCTCGCCTTTTCCTTGGGGGCTCCCTGAATATTGGATGTCCTCTTTCTTCTTGGCCCGCACGATCGGATCGACCTCGTTGGTGCTCTGATTCTTTTCAGCCTCGACGGCTTTGTAGTCATTCACGAATCCGTCGGCCTCCACCACTTTCATTCCGCTCTCTTCTCCGACGACGATTTGAATGTCGTAGTTGAACGTCCACCCTTTTCCGAAGGGGCCGTTTCGTGTGGAAAGACTGTTGTACGACCGATAAACCTCCAAAGGAAACCCGAAGCAGGACATGTAGTAGTCCTGCACCGGCAAATAGAAATTCCCGTTCCGGACGTTCACCGGATCGGGCGCGTGGTGGATGTGCAACACGTCTCCCGCTCTTCCGCGACCGAGGTCGACGGTGGAATAGGCGGGAGAGATTGCGAAAAGGAAGGCCAACCCTAAAGAAAAGGCGCGCATCTGCTTCAAATTACTGGGGGAATCGGTCAAAAGTCAACGAGGGGATTTGTTTGACCGCGGCGGGACGGGTAGCATGAAAGAACCGCCGTGGAACGGCTCGACCACTACGAATTGCACGAAACCATCGGCGCGGGCGCGATGTCGACCGTCTACCGCGCGACCGACACGCTCTCGGGAAAAACGGTCGCCGTTAAACTCTTGCACGCGCATCTCTCCTTCGGCGATCCGTTGGCGCGCTTTCAGCGCGAGGCGAAAGCGCTCACGTCCCTGCACCATCGAAACATCGTGGGGATCCACGCGTTCACGACCAACGACAAGAACCAATGGTACAGCGTTCTGGAGTGCGTGGAGGGGACCAATCTCGCGGAATTTGTGGGCAAGGAAAGGGACATCCCTTCCGATCTGGCCGCGATGATGATCCTCGAATTGGCTCGCGGATTGGCGGTCGCCCATGCCAAAGGGATCGTTCACCGCGATTTGAAACCGGAAAATATTCTTCTTAGCGCGGAGGGAATCCTTAAGATTTCAGATTTCGGCCTGGCCCATCTTTGGGAAGGAGCGGATCTTACGCTTCCCGGGACGCGGATCGGATCGCCCGCCTATATGTCACCCGAACAGATCCGAGGCGACAAGCCGACTCCGAAAATGGACATTTTCAGTTTGGGAGTACTTTTCTATCTATTTTTGACGGGCGAACTTCCGTTTCAGGGAAAAAACCGCCGAGAGACATTTGATTTGGTGTTGGGACCGCCGCCTCCGCTTCCTCGAAAATTGATGCCACACATCCCCCAATCCCTATCCGCGCTCTGCGAACGGATGATCGCCAAAGATCGACCCGATCGTGTGACAACGGCGGATGAAGTGATTTCCCTCTTGGAGACCTATCTCGCCGAGATGGGCTTCACCGAAGTCGATGAAATGTCGGCGCGGTATCTCTCTTCGACCAAGAACCAGCGAGATACCCGCGAAGCCGTCCGGAAGTGGCTTCTGGAAGCCTATTTTCGGGCCGGGAAGCGCGCGATGGAGGAAGGGGATCCGGAAAAAGTCGTCCATCTCTTTCGAACGATTTTGGTCCTGACCGGATTTTCCGCGCTCCCCTCCTCCGTGGCGGAGGATCTTCAGCCGACGAGGCGGACGACGCTGCCGCGGCGCCCGCTGGCGTGGCTTTGGATCGGCATCGGGATCGGTGTGGCGGCTACGCTCGGATTTCAGGTCGGGAACTGGCTCGTCCGCCTATGGTTTGGCTGAAGAAGCCGTACCCAACAGCTCGTTGAGTTTTTCTTTCAATGCGCGGCTATTCGGCTCGACCTGAAGCCCGAGTTGAAGATTGAGCTTCGCCGAATCCAGCTTGCCCTCGCGGATCGCCGCCAGGGCGATTTCGTAGAATTTCTTCCCCTGCCGGGTCTCCGGAGTCGATGCCGTTGAAACCCGCTCGTGCGAAGGTTCGTCCGAACCCGCGCCGCTGCCGCTGTCCGAAATCGTCCCGCCACGTTTTTCGTCGTAAGCGCTTCGCTTGGAAGGATTCTTAAGCGTCACATAGGCCTCGACCATTCGCTTATAAATTTCCTTGGAGTGTTCCTTGAGTTCCGCTTCGGATTGAAAGAATCGATCGGGATGAAAACGCTTCGTGCAATCCCGGTAGGCGTTTTGAATCGTTCGAACGTTGGCGCGAGGATCCACGCCGAGAAGTTGGTAGAAGTCCAGTGATCCACGGTGTTGAAAGAGGATATCCACCAAGATTCGGGGCGCATTCGCGGAATCCGCTTCTTGGAGTCCGTCCCGCGCCGGCGCCGAAAAGGGAGCCAGTTCCAAAGCTCGCTTGAACGCATCCATCGCTTTCGGTTTCTGTCCAAGCGCGAGACACCAGGCGCCCACCGCTTCAAAAACTTCCGGCTTCGGAGGCTTGAAAGTCATACCCCTCTTGAGTTCGGCGAGGGCGCGGTCGCGAGCGGCCGAATCGGCGGGACCTTTCGTCTTGAGCAACAGCTGCGCATACCGGATGATTAGAGTGACCGAATTTGGGACGTCGCGAAGTGCACGATCGACCAGCGCCACCGCTTGGTCCGCCTGATTCGAGGCGAGCAACGCCTCCGCTTGGCGGACCACCTCTTCTTCCCGGAGGGAAACACTCGTTGCCGCAAATGAGCCGGTTTTTCCTCCGGCCAAAAACCCGTCGTATTCCTTCCGCTTCGTCGGATCGAGTAGAATTCGGCGAGCCTCTTCCAATTTCTTGAGCAACAGGCCCGGGATGGTTTTATCTCGCTCTTGAAACAATTTTTCGATCGAAGGAGCGGCGTACAGTTCCATTATTTCGGTAGCTTTCCGTTCAATCTCCTCCGAGGAGGACTTCGGAGTAACGCCGATCCAATCGTAGTAACTGGTTTTGTCGAGACTTTGGGCCTTCGCGGCCATCTGTTGATGGAGCGTGCGTTGCGCGTCCGAAAGGGAGGCTTCGTGCGTTTTTTGGGCCGCGACTTCGGCGCTTTCGAATTCCACGAGGCCGGCGAGAAAGTAAGCGAAAAGAAGCGAAGTGATTCGGTCCGGTTTCAAAAAGCTGGAGGAAAAAACTTCCTGGATCGTTTTGCTGTTTTTCACGACCGTCAGAAGCCCCTTTTCTTCGGCGTCCAGCGGCAGCGGCTCGAACGTTTTCTCCCGCTTCTCATCCGCGTGCACGACGCTGGACGGCGTGAACGCGTCGCACAACTTCGGAATGTCGGCGGCTTGGATCGGTTCGGCCGCCTTCATGAGAAGGCGAATCCCGGAAAGGAGAATCGTTCCCTCGCGACCGGGCTTGGGCTCAAACGAAATCTCCGACGGAGAAGAGGCCGCCAACGTCGAGACGATCCGAAGAGCCCAACGTTCCCGGAGTGTGACGACCTCCGCGTCGGTGAGGGCGGCCAAGCGTTTGGCGATGTCCCAATGATGGGCCGATTTCGTCTTTTGAATTTCGGCCAAATACGCATCGAATTGAGCCGCGTTGAACCGACCCTCTTTTTGAAGAAAGGAGCCCGGGAGTTCGCTCTTCGCGTTCGACGCTACGTTCACGCAATTGCCGACGGAAAACTCCCAGTAGCGGACGATCTTGTCACTCTGGATTTTCAGTGTTCCCGTGAGTTGACCGCGTACGGCCGAAGCGACCGCGAGGAGAGGAAGCGCGCCGGAAAGTTTCGTCGAGGCGGAGGGAGAGAGGTGTGGAAGCTCCACAGTTTACCCGGTCACCACCGCCTCGGTTGCATTCGACAGCTGCTGCATTTTTTCCTCCGAGAGCCGCCCCGATGCCTGTAAACGCACCGACTGGGCCTTTCCGGTCTCGACGTCTTTCGCCGTGACGTTGAGGATTCCGTTGGTATCGACTTCAAATTGCACGGCGACCGCCACCGTACCGGCCGAGGCCTTTCTCAAGCCCGACAGCGTGAATTCGCCGAGAGTTTCGTTCTCCGCCGCCTTTCGCGATTCGCCCTGATACACACGAATCTTCACGGACTCTTGGTTGTCCTCAGAGGTGGTGAAGATTTTTGTAAAATCGGCCGGCACCGGCGTGTTGATTTCGACGATGCGCTCCACCAAACCGCCGCGGATGCCGATTCCCAAAGAGAGTGGCGTTAAATCGATCAGGACGACATCCTTGGACTCGCCCGCCAGAGCGGCCGCCTGAATTCCCGCCCCCATAGCGACCACCTCGTCGGGGTTCACGCCGCCCAGGGGTTCTTTTTGAAAGTAATGTTTCACGGCCAGCCGGACCGCCGGTATGCGCGTGGGGCCGCCCACCAGAATGATCCCTTCGATATCCGAGGGGCTTAAACGCGCCATTTGCATCGCTTCGTCGCAAACCTTCAGCGTGCGCTGAATCAGATCGGCCGTCAGCTCATCGAATTTTTGGCGGCTCAGCGGAATATCAAGATCGATAAAGCCGGTGGTGTCGGCCGTGATCGCCGGGATGAAAAGCGTGGAGGTGTCCTGCGTGGCGAGTTCGATCT
Organism: Bdellovibrionota bacterium; assembly: GCA_035292885.1. Taxonomy (NCBI): domain Bacteria; kingdom Pseudomonadati; phylum Bdellovibrionota; species Bdellovibrionota bacterium. The sequence goes on from DATDPG010000110.1 coordinate 13,654, forward strand.
TGGCCTTTTCCGAGACATCCTTGAGCTGCTGGAGCGTGATGCGATCTTTTCGCAAATCCACGTTGCATTTAGCCATGAATTGATCCGCCGCCCAGTCGATGATCCGATCGTCGAAATCGTCGCCGCCCAGATAGGTGTCTCCGGAGGTTGAGATGACTTCGAAAACCTCCTCGCCGAGCTCCAGAATCGAAACGTCGAACGTTCCGCCGCCGAGGTCGTAGACGGCCACTCGCTGTCGGATGTCTTTTCCATACCCGAAGGCGAGCGCCGCCGCCGTCGGCTCGTTGATAATCCGCAATACGTCGAGGCCGGCGATTTTGCCCGCGTCTTTCGTGGCGGCCCGCTGGTTGTCGTTGAAGTAGGCGGGAACCGTGACCACGGCTCTTCGAAGAGGTTCGCCGAAGTGCTCTTCCGCGATCGATTTCATTTTCTTGAGGATCATCGCGGAAATTTCCTGGAGCGAATAATTCTTGTCCCGGATCCGGATATTGACCGACTGGCTCTCGCCTTCCAGGATGTCGTAGGGGCAGATCGCCTTGGCCTTTTTCACCTCCGCGGAAAAGAATTTTCGGCCGATCAGGCGTTTGGCGGACGTGACCGTGTTCTCGGCGTCCTGAATGACGAACGGCTTGGCTTCCTTTCCGACCAGGATCTTTCCGTCCGGGCGGAAGTTTACGATCGAAGGCTGGATCGTAATTCCGTCTTTATCGGGCACGACGAACGGTTTGCCGTCGAGCAATACCGAAACGCAGGATGTCGACGTACCGAGATCGATCCCAAGAACCTTTTCCACGTTTGACCCTCCAGGCTGCGAATGTTAGGTAGAGACGCTTTATCCGACAAGGGTTTTCCGCATTGATTTCGGTTCAGAATATCGAAGAGGCGCGTCAAAGGATAGGGAGAGAACTGCGGACCACACCGCTCGTTCCGGGGCCCTACACCGGGAAGGCTTCCTCCACGGCAGCGCTTAAACTGGAGAATATGCAACTGACCGGCTCGTTCAAGGAACGAGGCGCCCTCAACAAACTTCTTCTTTTGAAAAGCGGCGGAGGTCTGCGGGGGATCGTCGCTTCTTCCGCCGGGAACCATGCCCAGGCGGTATCGTACCACGCCGCGCGCCTGGGCGTGCACGCCGTGATTTTCATGCCGGAAGATACGGCGCTCAACAAAGTTCTGTCCACGCGCCGGTGGGGCGCGGAAGTCATGCTTGAGGGGAGGAGCTTCGACGAAGCGACGGCCGCGGCGCAAGATCTCGCCAAACTAAAGAACCAGGCCTTTATCCACGCCTTTGACGACCCGGAGATCGTCGCGGGGCAGGGGACGCTCGGTCTGGAACTTCTGGAGCAGTTTCCCGATATCGATTGTGTGGTGATTCCTGTGGGAGGCGGTGGCCTCGCCGGAGGGACGGCGGTCGCTCTCAAGGAAAGACGCCCTGCGTGCCGAGTCGTCGGCGTTCAAGCGGAGAACTACGATTTTACATTTCGAGCGTGGAAGGGATCGGCGGCTGCCAAGAAATCCGCTGCGGTGCCCACGATCGCCGATGGGATCTCCATGAAAAAAATTGGAGAGGTAACGCTGCCGATTTTGAAGAAGTATCTCGACGACTTTGTCACCGTAACCGAGGAAGAGATGGCCAATGCCATCCTCGAATTGCTGGAATCGTCGAAAATCCTGGCCGAAGCGGCCGGCGCAGCGGCCTGGGCGGCCATAACGGCCCGGAAGATCGGTTCCATAAAGGGACAGACAGTCGCTGTGGTGAGCGGCGGGAATATCGACGTGAATCTCATCGACCGGATCATCGAAAAGGGGCTTCTTAAAAGTGGGCGTCTCCTTCGAATCGACGTCGTCATCCCCGACCGGCCCGGGGGTCTTCGAACGCTGGCAGGGATCCTGGCCGATTTGCGCGCCAATATTCTCCAGATTCACCACGATCGGGCCTCCAAGGAAATAGCGCTATACACCACCGGGACCGAACTCACGCTCGAGACCCGGGGCAAGGAACATATCGACGAAATCCTCCACACCCTGAAAGAGCGCGGGTATGACGTGCAGGTTCGGGGGTGAGCGAAAATCCGGTCTTTGACCATTTGACTAGTCGACTAGTCATATCGTAAAATCAACTGCAGGAGTGATCGCGATGAAGGGAAAGCTCACAGTCACGATCAGCGAGTTTAAGGCGAAGGCTCTCGCATTGATCGCGGAAACGGCCAAGAAGGGCCGAGAATACATCGTGACCAAGAACGGCGTGCCCGTTGCGAGGGTCAGTCCGATTAAACCGATCCAGCAGGGGAGTCGACGGGGACGGTTGAAAGGGCTTGCCGAGATACACGGCGATATCGTTCATTTTGACACCTCCGGGGACTGGGAAGTGCTGAAAACTTGAAGTTTCTGCTGGATACCCACGTTCTTCTTTGGTGGTACCTCGACGTTCCCAAACTGCCCGACCAGTTTAAACGGCTTTTGGATGGAACGGAACGGGCCGGGGAAGGGATCGGCGTGTCCATTATTACTCTGTGGGAAATAGCTAAACTTACCGTCGCAAGAAAATTTATGCTTTCGTTGTCCATCGACCAATGGTTCCGGGAACTCGAAGAAGATCCGCTCGTACATCTCCTGCCGTTGAATGGCGCGATTGTCCTGGATAGCACTCGCCTCGGCGGTCGGTTCCCGAACGATCCGGCTGATCAATTGATTGCGGCAACGGCGCGGACATATGGGCTTTCGCTCATGACGGTGGACGGGGGAATACGGGAGTCCGGCGTCGTTCGCGTGGCTGATATCTAAGAAGTGCGTCGTGCCCGAACGGCGCCGATCCCTTCGACGAGCTCGTGATGAATCGCGGAGTTGTTGGCGGCGACGATTTCGTTGCACCAAAGATCGCTGAGCGGCGCTCCCCGATAATCGCTGACGATCCCTCCCGCCTCCTCAACCAAAAGCATTCCGGCGGCGATATCCCAGGGCGCCAGTTTCGGCTCCCAGAAACCGTCGAATCGCCCGCACGCAAGATAGGCAAGATCCACCGCAGCGGCGCCGGCGCGCCGGACACACAAGGCTTTGAGCTCGAAATAACCGAAGAGATCCAGGTTATTTTCCGGAGAGGTTCTCCGGTCATAGGGAAAACCGGTCGCTAAAAGGGTCTTGGAGAAATCGTCTTGGCGCGAGACGTGAATTTTTTTCCCGTTCAATGTGGCACCCCGTCCTCGGTGCGCCAGAAAGAGTTCGTGAAGAATCGGCTGGTGCACGAGGGCGAATTTCATCTCTCCGTGTTCACGAAATGCGATCGAGATGGCGAACACGGGAAAGCCGTGAGCGAAATTCGTCGTCCCATCCAGCGGATCGACGACCCAAATCGGCCCGTCGAGCGATTCTTTATGCCCCTGTTCGTTCTCCTCCGCCAAAATCGAATGACTCGGAAAAGCCGACTGCAGAGTTTTCACGATGATGTTCTGCGATTCGACATCGGCTTTCGTCAAAAGGTTGACGGCACCCTTGTGAACGGAGGCGGCACCGCTTCGGTAATACTTTCGAAGGATCGTCGCAGCGCGTTGGGAGGCGCGAACCGCGACTCGTTCCAATTGGCGGGGTGATATTTTATTGAGGGTGGCCAAGGCGGAGCAAGGATATCGAATCGACGGGAGAAATCTATGAGAACAGCGAAATGGCGAGTTATTTCATGTGCTTGACAGAGTTCCGGCAGCGTCACGGAACTTCCGTAGCAATTTTTAGGCACCATCGGCTATACTTGTGCTCTAAGGCTGCCCAGGCATGGAACAAGAAAAAACTCTCCCCAAGTATCGAACCGGCAGGGGTCCGGAAGATGCTGTCCCCCCCCAGCGTGCCTATCTTCTCGCTGTATCCGGGCCGCACGCGGGTACGGTCTTTACATTAGCCGATGGAAAGATGTTCGCCGGGCGGCACCCCAATGCCGAGATTTGTCTCAATGATAGTCAGGTCTCTCGGAGGCATGCGCAATTTATAACCGCCGACGGAGAGACAAAGGTCGTCGACCTCGGGAGTACGAACGGCACATTTGTGAACGGGGACCGTCTTTCCGGTGAGCATACTTTGGTCGACGACGACGAGATTCAGATCGGCGCCACCGGATTTAAATTCTCGATTCAAAACCCGATCGATGGTCAAAGACTAGGGCTTCGAAGCCACGGTTATTTTGAAAGTCGCGTGTCCGAAGAACTCGATCGAGCTTCCCGTTACAAACGGCCGCTCTCCGTTCTCATGGTTGCACTCGATACGAACGCCGAAAACCCCGAGGAACGTGAACAGATTCTCCGGGGACGCTACCCGAAGGTGGTCGAATATCTTCGCACGATGATTCGCACGATGGACCTTCTGGCCCACTACGGAAAATTCGAGCTCGAACTTCTTCTTCCGGAAACCGACAAAAAAGAAGCGCTTCGTCTGGGTCAGCGGATGACCACCGACCGAACCGCCGATCGTCAACTCATTCTTAACGTGGGAATGGCCACGTTCCCCGAGGACGGCCGGAGCGCCGACGTGTTGATCGAGAAATCGCGGAGCGCGTTGAAACAAGCCCGCCAGCAAAAGAACGAACACATCGCCCAGGTGAAAGACGATGTTCGCCGCGTGATGGTGTCGAACAAAGAGGTGATCATCAAGAGCGAAAAGATGGGGCAGTTGTTCGAGTTGGCCGAACGGATCGCCAAATCCACGATTACAGTTCTTATTCAAGGCGAAACGGGCGTCGGAAAAGAAGTCGTGGCGGAGGCCATTCATGCCAACAGTGAGCGCAAGGACAAACCCCTGGTCTGCGTGAACTGCGCGGCTTTGACCGAGACCCTTTTGGAAAGCGAACTCTTCGGCCATGAGAAGGGATCCTTCACCGGAGCGGACCAGCTCAAAATCGGTCTCTTTGAATCGGCCAAGGGAGGGTCGATCTTCCTGGATGAAATCGGAGAGATGCCTCAAAAAACGCAGGCGAAACTCCTTCGTGTGCTGCAGTCGAAGAAGATCATGCGCGTCGGTTCCAATCGGGAAATCGATACGGACGTTCGCATCATCGCCGCCACGAACCGAAAGCTGGAGGAACTGGTCGCCAAGGGACAATTTCGAGAGGATCTTTTTTATCGCCTCAATGCCGCGACGATCGTCGTTCCGCCTCTGCGCGAGCGGCGGGATGAAATTCCCTATCTCGTTCAGGCCTTCATCGAAGAGTGCTGCGAGGAAAACCGGTTTCCGGTTCGGCAGATCGCGCCCGACGCGATGGACCTCTTGGTTCGGTATCACTGGCCGGGGAACATCCGCGAGCTCAAGAATGCCATCGAACGCGCGGTCGTAATCTCCGAGGGCGACACGATCTACAAAGACGCCCTTACGAGCAAGCTGACGACCGACTCGTTTGAGTACGTGGAGCCCCCCCGGTCGTTCAGCGGAAGCACCGTCACGGTCGGCCCCACCGCCGTCGGCGATCTGAAGGATGTCGTCGAGGCCTACGAACGGGACATCATCATCAACGCCCTCAAACGGGTGAATTGGAACCAGACCAAGGCGGCGGATCTTCTCAATCTTCCGCGGCGGACGCTGGTTTCCAAGATCAAAAAATACGACATTAAACGGAGCTAAAAACCCTGTCTTTTCAGGGGGATCTTGACCCCGGGACCCCCGATTTTTTATACTTTAACTATAAGCTCTTCAAATTGATGAAGAATCTTCCATTTCACCGGATGGGCGTTTGGGTCGTCCGACCGGTTCTTGTAAGCGGCAGTGAGGGCGCATTGGACGCGTCTTTCCCGTACCTAGGAGAGGAGGGTTGCGATGGGGATTGAACATCAAGCTCTGCCGGAATTTTTCCGAGAACGGGTGGAAGAGGCGCAAAAGAATCAAGGCGTCGCTCTCCGAGACGAAACCCAATTTTACGTCGTCAACCTTCTTTCAGAATTCTTGGAGGCGAAAAAACTCCATGTTTCGGAAGATGGAGTCACGGTGGATGAACCTTTGGCGCTCATGTACGGGCGCGGAATTCAGACCCCAAGCCAAAGCGAAAAACTTCACCTTCTTAAAACCGTGGGGGATCGATCCCTCTATCTGTCCGGGTTTTTCTCCGACAGCTTGAAACGAAGGATCGTGGACATCGATTACTACATTTCGATGGGAGAACAAGCCTACAGTTACATCTCCGGCCTGGTGCGCGAACGCCGGCAGGGGGAACTGTTCTCTGAGATGTTCGGGGAACTGGCGACGAAATTCACTCCGGTCGTTAACTTGCTCGCGGAAGTCAGTGAATCCACCGAACTGACCTCCGATCAGGACCTTTTGCGTCTCTACGAACGTTGGTTGGTGACGAAGAGCGCGCGCCTCTCCGACCGGCTTCGTGATTTGGGAGTGCTCCCCGTCGACCAATCCCGGGAGCCGATTCATTGAGGATAGAAGCTCTCCAACGGGACATCGAAGCGATCTACAGCCTGAACGCCGCTCCTTCGGTTCAGGAGTTTTTTCTTTCTCGAAAAGAGGTCAGGTCCTTTTTGGGAACGGAACAAAACCCTTCCCCTCAAGTCCTCTTGTTTGAAGAAAAGGATCAAGTTTCTCTCGGCGTATATCTGGGAGAGCTCAGGCTTCGTCGAATCGAACGCCAAGGGTTGGAACGCACCAATCTCGCCGATTTTTGCACGGCGGCCGAGGAGGTGAGTCACTTTTCCTATCTCCTCTGGAGCGCTCGAAATCGAAGGCCGGTGAGTCTCCTGGATGTGGAACTCCAGGGGGAGATCGATAAGTTTCTTCTGGCTTCCCTTTATTTTTCAAGGAAGGAAGACCTCTTCCAGAGGATTTTCGAGCGCGTCTCGTTCGATCGCCGCATCCAGCGGTTGGGCAGGCTTCGATATCGAGAGGCCAATCGATTAGGGGGCAAGTTTTGCCGTACCCTCGGGGAGCTGTTTGACAGGGGCGGCACCCGAAGGGCTGCCCTGGCCCATCTGCGTGCCTTCTACCGGATGAACACGCAAAGCCGGCTCGCCCGGATCGACGCACTCTAGCCCGGATAAACAAATTACTTGTCGCGTAAGCAAGGCGTGTGATAGCGAAACTTAATATATGAGTGGTTCCGAGTCCGAACAACGGGGTTCCAAGCGAATCCCCGTAAAACTAAAGGTGGATTGTCAGTGCGAGGGGAATTTCCTCTTCGAGAACGCCACCAACATCAGCGAACATGGGATCTTTATTGAAACCACGGAACCGATGTCGGCCGGCACGATGGTCGATCTTCAGTTCACGTTACCCGAAGAGCGAAAGGCGGTCGAAGTGCTCGGCGAGGTGATTTGGACGAACCCCGTTCGCCCGAACCGGCAACAGAATCACAACCCGGGAATGGGAATCCGCTTCGTCAACATGAAAGAAGTGGATAAAGAGAAGATTCTCACGCTGATCAAGCGAATCGCTGTCTTATAATTATTTTCCACCCCCGATACGTAGTAAGCCAAGAGAGTTCCTTCTCCGGGACGCGGTCGCTTCGCGTTACGCCGCTCAGCGCCGCTCGGCACTCGGCAGCGGTGACATTCGACGCATCGAGACCGCTGCCTCCGTGACGCCCGGCGAAGAAACTCTCTTGGCTTACCGACCGACCGAATTGATTCCACGCCGATTCATGATCCGCGACCGAATTTGGCATGGGGACGAGGAAAGTTAGAACTCGCGGACGTCGGCTTTGACGATGTGACCGGTCGGTTCGACGATCAAGTCCCATAATTGCACGGCACCGGTGACGTCTTTTCCAAAGAACTGAAGCCGAAACCGGGTCTTGTCTCGAACGATTCGAAGCTGCGAGAAGGGCATTTTTCCCATTTTCTTTTCGATGCGGTTTTTTTCTCCCGGAAGGATGTCGTCCAAGTAAATGGCTCGGCCGACGGCCAAATCCAGGAACGCTTTGGCGAAATCCTTGAGCTGAGCGTCGGTTGTGAGCTTCAGGGGGGCCTCCTTAAGGGCGCCGTTCCATCCACCGAGTTCCCGCGCTTGCAGGAGGTACGCTTTTTTCTTTCGATTCATCGCGACCGTCCAAAACGGGGGCGGGAGCCGGTCGAGCGTCGAAACAAAGTAAAGCTTGTGTTGGCTGAACATCGAGTTCTTGGTCGGCAGGGCAAAAAACAGACAGTTGTCGCACCCTTCGGCCGACTTTTTAGCGGCGTCGATGGCGACGGCCATTTCGTCCGCGTGCGTAGTACCGGCGATCAGCAGCGCAGGAATGGAAAAAAGAGCGAGGGCAATGGCGGCCCGAACACTCGTTTTTCGGAGTGGGTTAGGTCGTCGGGCGGGTGCCGGTCTTGCGGAGCTCATCACTGATCTGGAAGAGTCGCTCGGCAAGCTTCCGCGCTTCCGAACGGTATTGAGCCAGCTCCTTTTCATCCTGATCGTCCAAGACGGCATGTTCCAGTCGGGCGATTTTTCTCTGAATTTCTTCATAACCGGTGACGGCCGCCAGGGTTTCCGGCTCCTGGATCCTCCAAGCATAGAGGACGGCCAGGGAGAGTAAATACTGAGCTTGCGTAGGGGAAGTCAGCGTCGGGTCGACGAAAAACTCCCCTGATTTCCGGTCATGGACCACCGCCGCTTTCGGTGTGAGTCGCCGCGCCGAGGTGAACGAGTCGACATCCACGATCGTTTTGTTCAAGACTTGATCCACGATCCGTTTCCCCTTTTCTTCTCCTGCGCCCCGAGCCACTGTCCGGAAATTGCGATGCGCCGCGAGGGCGTACGCATCTTTCGTGGTCTTATCCGAATCCTTTAGCGCCGCTCGAAACAGTTCGTACGCGTCGCTTCCGCTCTGTTTGATCAACCGAAAAACCTCGTTGGGGTTCGGCTGCGCCTGATGCTCGCCCAGCTCGTTCATGAAGGAGTAGCCCTTCTTCTTCGAGTAGTTTCGGCTCCGATCCATGGTCAGTTCCGCAGCGTGAGCGGGTATGCGAGCGGCGGCCATCGCCAGGGCGATATCCGACACCGTCTGGCGCTGGGGTTGAGCTCCGCCGCGGTTTTGATCACACGGGTTCAAGAGCTTCGATAGGCCTGTGGCTTTGGCGGCGGCCGATTCCGACATCGCGTGGTTCGAACTGCGGGAGTCCAAGCCAGCGGTCAAGTCGCCGCTAAAAATACGGCTCATCAAACGATCCATTCGCAGTTCATCTCCCGACCGACCGGTGGATTGCTCCGCGGCTTGGTCGGCCAGGTTACCCGGCGGCGTAACGCCCAGAAGAGTCGGGTCGTATTTCCGGCCGAATTCCCTTGAATAGACGATGTTGACGATTTCTTCGATCGTGGTGTTCTTGAGATTCGCGGTCCAAAGGGGCTGAGCGCCGATTTCGCCTTCCGCGGTAACCGCTACGGTCAAGGTGCCGTCACTTGAAAAAACGATACGGTAGACCCGATTTCCGATTCCAAACGTCAAGGTGCGTGTTTTAAATCCGACGTAGTCCTTGTTCACAATTGTCGGTTTTTTTGGGGTTTTTCCCGTTTCTACGGCGAAAGCGGCCACAAGATTCTTGGAAACTTCCTCCGGTGTGGGGGTGGCGAACGCTGAAGGACCGAACACCATCCAAAACCCCACCGCCCAAAAGAGAGGATAGCGAATCGCTATAACACCTCGCATCATTTTGTCTCGAACTTTTATTTTAACATGTTAAAATAACTAAAAAAAGTGGTGCAATCCCGCGGAGGATTCGATAGAGAAGGGGGTGCGTCGTGAGAGGCCGGGAAAAACGGAAGTACCCACGAATTGAAGCCAAAATAAAGGTGGGGTTTCGAACGGTTGAGGACCTTGTTTCCGAATACGCCAAGAACATCAGCAAGGGCGGTATTTTTCTTAAGACCGATCGCCTGGTGGATCCGAACGCTGAAATCGATCTCACACTCCAATTTCCCAACGGTCTCGGCGAGTATCAGATCCGCGGGCGCGTTACACGTCTGATGAGCATGAGCCATCCGGCCGATCCTGAAATTCAGCTCTATGGAATCGGCGTACAGTTCTTGAGTCCGGATCCGGAATTCATCCGCGCCATCGAAAAAGTGGTTCAAAAACGGAAGCCTTCTTCGGAGTAGCGGTGGAATCCGGCGAACAACAAAGCCGGGGTTTGCGTTGGTTGCCCATGGGCATTCTGGTGCTTATCGCAGTGACGGGAGCGGCCCGCCTCCTCTTGGTGCGGCAGTTTCTTTCGATGGCGGAAGAGTCCACGCAACGACTGGCGGAACAAATCGGGGCGGAAATCGTGGACGGAAAGCCTCTTCGGGAAACGGTCTATCGGGAATTCATCGCTCGAGAACCGCGCGTCGGCTATCTCCTCGTGGCGCATTTCTCATCGGGTTATCGTTCGGGGGTGATTAACTCGTCGAGTCTTTCTCGCGGCGCGAAGGAGGTCGACGAATATCTTCGCCAACATGGCGACACGGAAACTCTGGCTCATTTGATTCAGCCGGGGGCCGGCTTCCCGAGCGAATATCTCAATGTCGTATCCGTGGCCCTCACGCCGCCCGAGAGAGCTAGCGATCGGACGCCGCTTGGAATGGTGAAAGTCGGATTCGTCATTCCGGGATTTCCGCTCGGCCGCGGATATCAATGGGTGTGGGGATCGTTCACATGTTTCGGAATCGCCCTGGCGGTGGTGCTTTGGGTGCGTCAGAAACGGAGCGAGTCCCCCGTTCGTCCGGAGGCGATAAAACCTCGCAAAGAAATCCCACCGGTCCCGACCCCTCTCCCCAAGGAAGCGGAGAAAAAAGATTTGCATTGGCTGGAAGAAACCTCGGCTCAGACGGTTGAAATTCAGGAGAAGGCCGACGAGGAAGGATGGCATCTGCTGTTTGACGGCGAAAGCTTGGAGGGATGGGTGTGCAAGGGGAACTGTTACGTCTCGGAGGGCTCTCTGGCCCTGCAGCCCTGGGGAACCTCCGCGGTCACGGCGGAGGTCGCTCCTTCCGATCGATTTTGTTTTCAGGTGGAAGCCAAGAAAATTGCCGGAGAGGACGGATTCGTGATTTTGTTTCCGTGTGACGGTAAATCACTGGCTTGGGTCGTGGGGGGTTGGGGCAACAAGCACTCGGAGCTGGCGGGTTATTCCGCCACGCGAACGGACCATGCGCTGGAGAGAAACCAATGGGCCCATGTCGAGATTCGAGTGGAAGGCGATGGAGTCGAGGGATTCTTGGATGCAAAAAAAATGTGGGCGGTTTCCCGCGCGGACATCCGATCCCCGTCGCCCGACGCCGGATTCCAAGATGGGCTGGGCGTGGCGGTCTGGAATACGCTCGCGAAATTCCGAAATGCCCGCTATCGCGCGCTTTCGTAAGCTCGGAATTCTTGCCCTTCTTCCGTTGCTCGTGATCCTACACGGCTGCGAAACGGGGCCCTATAAAGAGAAAGAGCTGACGGTGGTGGTGCCGATAGCCGCCGCTCCCACCGCGACTCCAGCGCGGGCTCAAGAGGTGAAAGAAGAGCCGGTCACGCGTGAGCGGGTTCGAACGATGTGGGAACAGGTCGGCAGATCGATGAAACGGCGGAACCTCAATTGGAGCGACATCTATGCGCTGCATCCCCAAGCCAAGCACATCGCCGATAATTTGGAGAAAGAGACTCCGCAACGCCTAAGCGACGAGATTCTTTCGCTTCAAACGACCGTTCAGAAATTCAAATTCGATCGAACTTTTATTATGGACAAGCTGGAGCGAACGCGGGCCGTCTTGTTGAAGAAACAGCCGGCCGCGCCGGAGATCGCGGATATCACGGAGCGGCTGAGTGTGATCTCCCGCTTGGTCGAAGAGGAAAAGTACGATGTAGCCAACGAAGTTCTCACGGAGATTCAGGAGGAACTCAACTTGGATTCGACCGCCCGAAACGAAGGACTTCGCTGAATGATAAAGACCCCCGCAAGGACCAGTAATCCGCCGGCAATCGTGATGAGTCGAATTTCTTCTTTCAGGAGAATGCGGGCGGCGATGACGGTAACCAGCGGTTCAATGTAAAGATACGAGGCGACCTTCGATGCTTCGACTTTCTCAAGCGCTCCGTACCAAAAGAAATAGCCGAGGCCGGAGCAAGCGATCCCAAGAAACAGAACCGCACACCATCCTCCGGCGCTGAGCGGGGGGATTTCCCTCCACCCGGAGGCATAAATAAAAAATGGCGCCAACATTCCCCATCCGAGAAACATCGCCAAGGTCGTGGCCTGAAGCGCTCCAAGGCGCCGAATGACGTTGTGGCCCAGGATCGTGTATGCGGTCCAGTTGATCGTACTCACCATGATTAAGAAGTCGCCGCGCGAACTGGGCAGAGCCAGAAGAGAGAAGTTCCACTGTCCTCGCGTCACGACGACGGCTGCGCCGAAGAACCCGATGATCAAGCCGGCGATTTTCAAAAACCCAAAACGTTCTCGGAGAAACAGGCCGGAAAAAAGCGCGGACCAGATCGGGATCAGGCCGATCAACCAACCGGTGTTCACGGCGGACGTGTACGTCAATCCGTAGGCTTGCAGGAGTTGGTGAACGAAGATTCCGACAAAACCCATCCAGGCCAGCATCGGCCAGACTTCTCTCGGTGGAGCGATCACCTTGCGCCGGGCCAAGAGAAACCCGAACAGAAGAAACGTTCCAATCGCGAAACGCGAAAAAATCAGCGTGATGGGAGAGATCTCCGCGAGGGCGCGCTTTGTGGCGACAAACGAAATTCCCCAAAAAACCACGGCGAGCAACCCGCAAACGTGCGGAAGCATTCAGGCGAGGATAGGGAGGGAGGCTGGAAGCGTCAAAAAAAACGTAATTTCCACGGGTTAACAGATGTTAACAATTTCTTATTTAGTGTTAACGAAGTCCTGGCCTTGGTTTGTGCGGTTGTCCTAAACTAAAGATTCGAAGGAGGATGCCACAATGCCGACCGCCTCAGCCCGAGCTTTTTTGTTTCGCCTGGGATTCCTTTCGTTCGTCTTGTTTCCAAATTCGAATGTGTCGGCAGAGCCTTCTGTTCAGTGCAATTTCAATGGAGACCCGTCGTGCGGTACCGTACGACCGAATTACCAAATCACCGTTTTCAATCAGATCGACGGCGGCCAGCTGGTCGGGCTTACGGCGCTGAGCGATGACACGCTTTTGACCACGGGAATCGCAGTGGGGGATCTCAACGGAGACGGAAAAGCGGACATCGCCGTCGAGGGATCCAGTGGAGGCGTTCGGACGTTCTTAGGAGACGGCCAGACCGGCTTTAAAGACGAGGGCGCGTCGATCACGGAATCGGGATCTTTGGCGCCCATAGCCATCACGGATTTAGACGGGGACGGAAACCAAGACCTATTGATTGCGAATCGATCCGAAAATACGTTGTTTTTCTACCGAGGTGACGGACAGGGGAGTTTCAGCTCAAAGGTGGATGTCGATACGATCGCAGGGCTTGCAGAAGTGGTAGCTGCGGATCTGAACCAGGATCAGAAAAGCGAGATTATTGTTGTTTCACGGATCGGTAGTACCGATGCCAGCAATATTACGGTCTGCGTAAACGACGGAAGCGGTGCGTTCGGGACCAAAATCAATCTTTCGGCGATTGAAACCCCGACTGCGGTTGCCGTCGGGGACGTCGACGGGGACGGGAAAGCGGATCTCCTGACCGCCCGAGATGTACAGCTGTCGCTCCGGATCGGGGATGGAACGGGAAACTTTGGCGCTGAAAACACGTACGTAATTCAAGAGCGTGCCGGCAGTTTGGCGATCGGGGACTTTGATTCCGATGGCGCCGCCGACGTGGCGGTCCTTACGTCCGGCACATCTCAAATCGCCATTTACGGATGGGCCGGTCAATTCGGACCGAATTCCTCACATGTTGTAACCACGACGGGAGCGACAATCGTCATGGCCCCCGGAGACTTCGCAGGCGACGGAAAATTGGATCTGATCACGTTCGAACAGACAACCACCGATTCGGATAACTCAGACTGTACCTGCGAAGACGTGAACTTGGGTGTCGATCCGGCTTCGTACGACATGGACCAGGGATGCCGCGCGGGAACCTTCAATGGATGGTTTGTTTCCGGCCTCGTCTTCGCGCTCGCGTTGCGGACTCGGCGAAGTCTGCCTGTCCGTTAGAATCGAAAGAGGCGTTTCGTATTTTCGGTTGTGGCTCGGGCCACCTCATCGACGGAAATGTTCTTCAGACTGGCGATCGTTTCGGCCACGCGGACGACGTACGCCGGCTCGTTTCGCTTCCCGCGGTACGGCTCGGGCGCCAAAAAGGGGGCGTCGGTTTCGACCAACAAGCGGTCCATCGGAATGGATCGAACGACATCGCGCAATGCTTCCGATTTCTTAAACGTCACGATTCCGGAAAACGAGATGTAGGCGCCGAGATCCAGAAACCGCCGGGCGTCTTCGGAGCTTCCTGTGTAGCAGTGGAGAACGCCTCCCACTCGTTCAAAAATACTTCGCTCCCGAACGAAACGGTACGTGTCGTCGAAAGCACTGCGCGTATGGATCGACACCGGAAGCTGAAGCTCCAAAGCCAAATCGAGAAGTTGGGTGAATCTTTTTTGCTGAACGTCCTGAGGCGAATGATTGTAGTGGTAGTCGAGGCCGATTTCGCCGATCGCAACGACTTTGGGTCGACCGGCAAATTCTCGGAGGACGGGAACCGTATCCTCGGTCATCTGCGAGGCCTGGTGCGGGTGAACGCCGACGGCAAGCCACATTCCATCGTGGCCGGAGACCAGGCGATGGGCTCGCTCAAATACGGCGGACTCCGGACCGAGGGCGATGTTCAGAATATTTCGCACGTTGGCCTCGCGGGCTCGTTGAAGAACGAGTTCCCGGTCCTCGTCGAATAGATCGTAGTCGACGTGGGCGTGAGAATCGGTGAACGGTTCGGAAGTCATTTACGATCCGGAAATATCGGCCCATTCCAGGAGCAGACGGTCCAGCGCAAGTGGAGCGTTTCCGTATCGCCGCAAGATGTCCTTCTCGGCTGTCAGGACGCGGTCAAATAAACGCTCCAGTCTCCGGCTGCGGCTCGACGAATCGGATCGAGAAGCCTCATGCGCAAGGTGAAGCCGGATCGTGTTTTCGAGGCCGTCGAAAAACCAGCGCAAGGACTCACGGTCCTTGGAAGCCAGCTCAGTGAACTCAAAGATCCGTTCCGGTGTCGCGGCGGCCGGATCGGCCAGAAGGGCTTGCAGGTCCGTCGACCATTCGGGAGCTTCGCCCGCCGGACCGGCGGTAGGACCCCCGGAGGGCTGGAACCGATACATCTGAAGACGAGATCGAATCGTCGGGAGAAGCTCATCCGGATTCCTGGCCGAGAGGATGAGGAGCGCGTGAGGGGGCGGCTCCTCCAGCGTTTTCAGGAGTGCATTGGAAGCGGCTGCGTTCAACAGATGGGCGCGATCGATCCAGCCGATTTTCCGGCCGGCTTCGTTGGGCGCGACGGCCAACCATCGTTGGAGGTCGCGCACCTGTTCGATCTTGATCTCCTGTTTTTCGGTTTGAACGGCGAGAAAATCGGGGTGTGAACCGCCGTTCACCTTTCTGCAGGAGAGGCATTGTCCGCAAGGAGAGCGGGCTGGATCCGAACAGAATAAATATTGGGCGAGGGTCGTCGCCGCTGAGCGCGCCTCCGAATTCTCCGAGCCGGTAAAGAGAAGACCATGCGGAAGCCGGTGGCGCTGGGCGATGTCGATCAGCCGTTGGATCACCGGGTTCATGGCGGGAGGGAAAGGCGCTCGCAGATCCGCGAGATCAATGTGGACGTGATCGTTTCGGGGGAGCCCACGGCGTCTACCACGCAAAGTCGTTTCGGCTCTCTCCGTGCAATGTCGAGGTACGTCTCTCGTACACGGGTGTGAAAGGCCAGTTCCTCGTTTTCAAAACGGTCCTCTCGTACGCCACCCGACGCCGACATCCGGGTGAGGGCACGCTTAAGAGCCTGCCGAGGCTCCAGGTCGAGAAAAAGGGTCAAATCGGGGCGGCACCCGGGCGCCGCCTTTTCATTGAGCAATTCGATCGTCTTTGGGTCCAAGCCTCGGCCGCCGCCCTGATAGGCGAGAGTGGCGTCGGTAAACCGGTCGCAAAGGACGAGGTCGTACGTGTCCAACGCCTGGCGCAAAACATGCGTGTAATGTTGCGCGCGGGCAGCCTCCATCAAAAACAGTTCCGCCCACGACGAGAGAGGCTCCTTCCGTTGCATCAGGAGGAGGGAGCGCAACTCGTTTCCGAGGTCGGTTCCGCCCGGTTCGCGTGTGGCCAGAACCTTCTTTCCGATTTTTCGAAAATGCTTCTCGACGGCCCGGATCTGCGTCGTTTTTCCGCAACCCTCCAGTCCTTCGAACGTAATAAATTTTGCGCGCCTAGCCATCCGTGCCGGCATGATGGCCGTCGCCGATTTTGAAGTCAAACGCCGCCTTGACGGGCGGCGAAGGGGGCGCTACGAACTTCCGTGTGAAAAAGGTTCATCTTCTCTTCTTGTGCACGGGGAACAGCATTCGAAGTCAGATCGCGGAAGGATATGCGAGATATTTCGGACAGGATCGCTTCGAGGTGATGAGCGCCGGGGTTTCGCCGAGCGGGATTCACCCGTTGACGATGCAAGTTATGCGCGAGGACGCTGTGGATATCGCAGGCCAGTGGTCGAAATCGGTGTACGACCTCGATTTAAGCCATCTCGAATATTTGGTCACGGTTTGCGGAAGCGCGAAAGAAAAATGCCCGGCGCTTCCCTCGCGGGTCCGCCAGGAACATTGGCCGATCGAGGATCCCATCGGCGTGACCGGAACGGATCGAGAAAGAATGGAAAAATTCCGAGCGGTGCGCGACGAAATCCGAGCACGGGTGAAAGACCTCCTCGCTCGGTTGACTCCGGCGACGGTTAGTGTCCCGATTCCGAGATAGCTTGATAATAAAGGTCGCCGGTGCGCCCGGATGGCAAGACGCGACGACGATGGCGTACTT
>DATDPG010000111.1 GCA_035292885.1 Bdellovibrionota bacterium
GTATCCGTTTCCCTACCGCCTCCGCTCCCGGGTCGTGACGGGATTCTCCGCCAGTTGCTCGTCGACCGATGTCTTCTCCGGCGCACAATCGATATTTGAAACCTTATTGATGAAGGGAGAAGTGCTGCGATTGGGGAGTTCGGGGAACGACCGCGGAGACGAAGCCTTGGAGTGACCCGAACTCCACGATCGTAGTACCTTTCTTTTTCTTAATTTATTTCAGCGACAGGACACCGGAAAATAAAAAGCGCCGCACCGAGGTGCGACGCTTTTTACGAAATTTGCTACGAAGCGAGTAAGGAAGCTTACTTTCTCTTCTTCCTTCTGCGAGTCGCCTTCTTTTTGGCAACTTTTTTCTTCTTAGCCTTCTTTCGCTTCGCCATGTTTTTTTCTCCCTTACTGTGTTGAGGCATTGAATTCAGAACATTGGGATGAAGTATAGGAAAAAGTGAGGTGCAACTCAACAAATATTCCGCGAAGTTTTGTTCCTTGATGAGATTTCTCCAACCGGACTATAATTGATTTCAAACGTCATAATTCCGTCGCTCACAAGAGGAGCCCAATGGCGACCGTGGGAGAAAGTCTTTACTCGTTTCATCTCAATCACTTTACGGGACAGGTGACCCTGCAAAAAGACCAGGTCATAAAAACGATCTATTTCAAGAAAGGCACGCCGATCTACGTCGAATCGACGATCCGGAGCGAGACCCTGGGTCAAATGCTCATGGAGCACGGGAAACTTACAGAGGACCAATACCGTGTCGTCATCGACCGCATGCAAGAAACCGGCAAACGCCAGGGAGAAATCATCGTCGAACTCGGTTATTTGTCAGGATACGAGGTTTTTCAGGCCCTTACGACACAGGCGATGCGGAAATTGGAGAACTGTTTTCTCCTCGAAGGCGCGAATATCCGTTCGGAAGAGGGCGAGAATCAACTGGATGGAATTCCCGAACTGTCGATCGATTTTTTCCGCACGGTCCTGGACATGATTTACTCCTCTTCGATTCCGGAAGTGGAGGAACTTTTTCCGAAGGAGCGGGCGGTGCGAGTGACGGTTCCGGCGAAGGAATATCTTGCGCAAAGGTCGCTTAAGCCGGGTGAGGCGAAGGTTGTTCGACTGTTGGATGGGAAGCGAAACGTTCAAGGAATATTGGGAAATTGCGGCGGGGACCCCGACGAAGCGGCTCTGTTCATCAAAACGTTGAAAGCATTCGGATTCTTGGAGAGTGTCGACCTTCCGCCCCAGCGATTCACGATGCCCGCCTCCGCCGTAAAGAAGGAGGAGGAAGCTCCGCCGCCGGCCAATGAAGAAACGGCGAGACGGGTCATTTCCATTCAGGAAGAAACGACCAAGCCGAGTCAATCCGCTTCTCCTGTTTATGCCTGGGCGCTTCGGATGGACCGTCCATACCATGAACTTCTGAATCTGCCGGTCGACAGCAACAAATTTCAGGCGAAACGAAATTACGACGCGATCGTCCGGGAACTTCATCTGGACGCCGCGGTTCAAAAGTACAAGGAAAAAGAGCTTGAGATCGCCGAAAAACTATTCGATCGACTAACGCTTGCGCTGACCATCTGGTCGGACGACAAGCGGCGTCAGGATTATCTGAAAAACCTGAATGCGCGAAAGCCCTCGGACGTCCCTTCGGTGGAAATTCAGGCGGAGGTCTGCGTTCAAAAGGCGCGTTTGCTGATTCTTCGAAAGCATTTTGACATGGCGGAGGCCGAACTGCGTAAGGCCATGGAGTTGGCGCCGAAAGAGTCGGCTTATCATGTCGAACTGGCTGAATGTCTGATACACCGGGCCACATCGGAGAAAAAACCGATGTCCGATAACATCGAACAGGAACTTCGTGCGGCTCTTAAGTTGAATTCCTCGGACGAGCGCGCTTTTTTCCAGCTTGGAGTTCTTGCCAAAGTGAGCGGAGACGTCGAGAAAGCCAAGGGGTACTTCAATAAAGTCATTTCGCTCAAGCCCAATCACGCACAGGCCCTCGCCGAAATCCGCTTGATTCAGAGACGGGAAGGGGGCAAGAAATCGGACAGCACGATCCTCAGTTTCTTTAAGAAAAAATGATATTCTGACCCGCGATGCCGGAGATTCAGGTGTCTCAGACGTCCCGCGAGAACCCTCAACAGGCTTTTGAGCGATTACGCGAGTATTGCGACACGCGATTAATTCTCACCGAAATCGGAGGGCTAAAGCCAACAATCCATTGGACTCCAAAGGAGAGGTTCGGCCGGTTTGAGGAGAAGGGGGTGGAGGGGACCATTTCCGTGAGTTCCCATTCTCCATGCTCGATCACGGTGACCCTGGACATCCCTTTCTTTTTGGTCCCTTTTAAAGGAATCCTGGCCGAGTCCATTCGGAATCACCTTGCCCGCTTCGCCTGAGCCGACAGCCCGTCAGCAACTGCTTCGCCTCCAAAAGGCGACGTTCGCCCGCCTGGAGGAGGACTTTCAAGCCGGGTTCCGTCGGGAATCGAGGCATCTCCGATCATATCGCAGGCAGTACGAGAAAGAGGTGCGGAACTTCCGCCGCGTTTCCACCAAAGCCGAATTAATCGACGACGTTGCCCGCGCCGACATCGTCTATTGCGGCGATTACCACACGCTTCGCCAGGCCCAGCGGACGGCCATCAAGATTCTCCGTGCCGTCGGGGACCGTAGAAAACCGACGTTCTTGGGCCTGGAAGTGGTGCCTCAGAACGGTGAAAAATCGGCGAACGACTTCGTTCGGGGCCGAATCGACGAAGAAACCTTTCTTGAAGCGATTGCTTACGAAAAGAAGTGGGGGTTTCCATGGAGTCATTACCGGCAACTTTTCGATTTTGCCCGGGAACGTAAACTTCGGATCCTCGGGCTGAACTCTCCGGAAGGAGACTCCATTCCGTTGAACGCTCGGGATGACCTGGCCGCGGATTTGATCGTCGGGGTGACGCTTTGCGTGCCGGAGGCTCTGATTTTCTGTCTATACGGAGACCTGCATCTGGCGGATGCGCACATTCCGGAGCGGGTGAGGATTCGCTTGAAAAGCCAGAACGCTTCCCGCAACATGCTCACGATCTTTCAGAACAGCGAGCCGATCTACTGGGAACTGGCTGAACGAGGACTGAGCGATACCGTGGACGTCGTGGAAGTCGCTGCCGACAAGTACTGTGTTTTATCGGCGGCCCCGTGGGTCAAATGGCAAAGCTATCAATCGTGGCTGGAAGATCAGTCGGAACTTCTGAGCGAAGGCGGGGAGGAGGCGGTCCCCGACTATTACCATCAGGTCCTGGAACGGGCGGAAAAAATCGCCCGGTTCTTGGGGGTTCGGCCGAGCGAATTGGAACATTTCAGCGTGTACACTGCGACGGACGCGGACGTGGCGAGCGAGCTGGAAAAGTATTGCATCGAATGCGGCCGGAAGGATTTTCCCGTGGAGGACCTGGTGCGGGCCGAAATTCTGGAGAATCGAAGCATTTATTTGCCTGAGCGTTCCATATTGTACCTGAACGATTTGTCGGAAAATCGCGCGGCCGAGAAAGCCGCGCAATTGGTGGCCTCCAAGCTGCAAAGCACACCGGCCGTCTTCGGGCCGGCTTCTTCGCCGTCGGAAATTTTCTATCGTGCGATTATTTGGGAGGCGATCGGCTTTTTCGGATCCAAGATTCTCAATCCCAAACGAAAATGCGACCAGTACAGGGATTTCGAGCGTTTCTTGATTCGAACCCGAAAACGAAAGCTGCGCGGGCGATTACGGGACCAACGGGAAGCCGCGATCGCCGTGCTGGCGCACCGGGCGTTTGAACTCAAACGCGTTCGGACCGGCCGAACGAGCGGCATTCCCCGGAAAATCTTCCGACTTTCGCCTGCCCAGCTCTTCTTGGCCGCGAGCGCGATCGGACAGATCTTTGCCGACCGGCTCTATTATGGAATGGTGACCGATCTTGTTTCGATGAACGACGTTCGCGAACTCTTTTCTCCGCTTCCGAACGGCGCGGGCGCGGCGTCCGAACGCTATTGGGCGCTGGTCAAGCGGCTCCCGAGCCGAAGAATGAGTGCACAGAGCAAGGAAGATCGGTTTTGAGAATCACATGGCAAAGAGTGCCGACGTCGGTTGTTTCGATTGTGCGACGTTTGCATCGGAGGGGATATGAGGCTTATGTCGTGGGAGGCGCGGTTCGCGATCTGGTTCTCGGCAGGACTCCGAAAGACTGGGACGTCGCCACCAATGCGCGTCCGGAACGAATTGAAACACTTTTTCCGCGGACGATTCCGACGGGGAAAGTCTTTGGGACCATTACGGTTTTCTCGCGAGGGGACCAGGTGCAGGTGACGACGTTTCGAAGTGAAGGGAATTATCACGATCGCCGCCGCCCGTCGGCCGTAGAGTTCGTCGGTAATTTGGAGGGGGATCTCTCCCGGCGGGACTTTACGATGAATGCCATGGCGCTGGACCTGTCTCGAAAGAGAGTCATCGATCCTTACGGCGGTCTCCAAGATCTTCGAAACAAAAAGCTGAAGGCGGTGGGGAAGGCCGTCGAGCGTTTTCAAGAGGATACGCTCCGAGCGGTTCGCGCCGGTCGGTTTTTAGCGGAACTTCGATTACGGCCGTCCCCCTCGATATCGAGTGCGGCCCGGGCCGTTTCACCACACGTTCGCGAGCTGTCCGGCGAACGTATTCGAGATGAGTTGGTCAAACTTCTTCACTCTCCGAGGCCGAGTCTCGGATTCTTATGGCTCGATCGGGTCAAGATTCTTGAAATCGTTTTGCCGGAAGTGACGCGCGGAAAGCGGGTCTACCAGGGAGGTTGGCATGCCTATGATGTCTTCCGCCATACGCTTGAAGCCGTGGACGCAGGGCCGGCCGATTTGGTCATGCGACTGGCGCTGCTTTTTCACGATATCGCGAAGCCGATCACGCGAACCCGTGACAAAAAGGGATTTCATTTCTATCAGCACGATCGGCTCGGAGCGGAAATGGCGGGGGAAATCCTTCGAAGACTCCGATTCTCCAACGCCGTGATTGAAGACGTGACGATGCTCGTTCGGCATCATCTATTTGAGGCTGAGACCATTTCCAAGACGGACGCCGCGGTTCGGCGCTTTATGCGCAGAGTAGGAGAAGACCAAGTTCCGCGGTTGTTGGATTTCCGAAGCTTCGATGTGAAAGGGTGCGGTCCGGGGCGAAAAGTGTCGCCTGCGCTTCGAAAAATTGAACTTCGCGCGAGGAAGATTCAAAAAGCGCGCGAGGCGCTTTCGTTGAAAGACCTGAAAATCGACGGCGACGATGTCATGAAGTGGCTCAAAATCGCTCCGGGACCGAGGGTGGGTGAGATTCTCAAAGATGCTTTGGAGTATGTTCTATCCAAACCTTCCCGGAATCGAAGATCGGATCTCAGGGCCCACGTTTTGAGTCGAGAAAAAAGCCCCACCTACTCGTAGCCGTTGAAGGAGGGGAAAGACAACTACGGTAAGTGAGGCTGAACTACGATCGCACGCTAACACGAGGCGTCAGATCAAGTCAACCACTTGAAGAGCGCGCTGGAAGCGTGTTAGATCAAGTATTTGCGGGCCTGTGGTATGAGTTGTGCGCGCATATGGCTATTCGGTGGACTCTTCCTGGTGGTTGCGGCTTGTGACGGGGGAAAGGGAAGGGAATCGGTATTTCTCGACCGCGCTTATGGCTCCCGCTGTGAAGCGATGGAAGCCATCGCTAAATTCGCGCTCGAGAATCACCTCGTGCGCAGCACCGCCGACTTCTCATCTTTACGACAGAAATTGCCTCTAAAACTAGCGCAGACATTGAAAGTAGAGTCCGCCGGCGCCGAACTCGGAGATTGCGCGGATGTAGAATCCATTGGAGCGACCTTCCGGGCGGGCGGTAAGGAATTGTCTGATAAAGACCTTTATGAAATAGCTCTTAAGACATTAATATCATTGTTAGATCCACATTCATCTTGGTTGCCTCCGGCGGAGGGGGAAGCCTACATGTTGGGTCGGGAGAATATTCAATTTGGAATCGGGGCTGA
>DATDPG010000112.1 GCA_035292885.1 Bdellovibrionota bacterium
CCACCGCCGCAGCCGCAGCGCCCGCAGTCGCAGCCGCCGGGCCGGCCACCGCTACCGGCGCCGCCGAAACACCGAACTTCTTTTCCAGAAGCTCCACCAAGTCCTTCAATTCGAGCACAGTCATCGATTCGATAAACTGCACCAGTTCGTCATTGGACATCTTCGTACCCATGTTCACTTCCTCCAGTTGTTACGAGCCCTGCTCTTCCTTTTTTCTCCGGACCGCATCGAGGGCATAGACCAGCTTCCGAAGTACCCCGGATAGGGCATAAACCACACCTGCGTACGGCGCCTGCAATGAACCGCAAAGCCGCGCAAGCAAAACCTCGCGGCTCGGTACGGTAGCCAACGCCTTGACCTCTTCCTTGGTCATCCGCTTTCCACCCAGAACGCCGGCGCGGATCACCAGCTTCCCTTCATCCTTGGCAAAATCAACGAGCGCTTTCGCCATGACCACCGGGTCGGTCGCCGTGTACGCCAAAGCGGTCGGCCCGGTAAAATCATCCTTCAACACTTCAAACGAGGTTCCCGAAATCGCCCGAACGGCCAAGGTGTTCTTGATCACCTGAAAACCGATCTTTTGTTTTCGAAGTTCTCTCCGCAACATGGTGAGCTTTTCGACATTGATTCCCTTGTATTCAGTTAAGACCGCCGCCTGAGCCGCCTTCAGGTGACCTGAAAAATCCTGAACCCAATGTTCTTTTTCGAGGCGATGAACACTAGGCATGGGAACCTCCTTCCCCGGTCATGAAGGCAGCGGCATCCAATCGAATCCCCGGCCCCATGGTGGGCGAAATCGTAATGCTGCGAAGGTAAAGGCCTTTGGAAGTCGCCGGTTTGGCTTTCACGATCGACTCCATCAACGCAGTCACGTTCTCGCGAATTTGTTCCGCCGCAAACGACATCTTGCCGACCAACGTGTGCACATTTCCCGCTTTGTCGACCTTGAAATCGACCTTTCCTTTCCGGACGTCTTTCACGGCCTTCCCCACTTCAAACGTCACGGTTCCGACCTTGGGGTTCGGCATCAGTCCTTTGGGACCCAGGATGCTCCCGAGTTTGCCGACGGCGCCCATCATATCGGGCGTGGCGATCAACTTATCGAAATCGAGCCATCCCCCTTTGATCTTTTCGATCATATCCTCGGCTCCCACAAAATCCGCCCCGGCATCTTTGGCCTCTTTCTCCTTCTCCCCTTTGGCGATCACGAGGACGCGCACGGTTCTTCCCGTGCCGTGGGGAAGCAATACCGATCCCCGCACCATTTGATCCGCATGTTTGGGATCCACGCCGAGGTGAAGACTTAAATCGATCGTTTCATCGAACTTCGGAACGGTCATTCCCTTCAAAACGGTGACCGCGTCCTCCAGGCGGTACTTCTTCGCACGATTCACCTTTTGTGCGTTGTTCGAATATCGTTTTCCGAGTTTCGGCATTGTCGTAACTCCTTAGTCCACGACCTCTAGACCCATGCTCCGGGCGCTCCCCTCGATCGACCGCATGGCCGTTTCCAAGGTCGCCGCCGTCATATCCTGCATCTTGAGCTTGGCGATCTCTTCGATCTGCTTCCGCCGGACCTTTCCGACCTTTTCTTTGTTCGGCACACCCGATCCCTTTTCGATTCCCGCGGCCTTTTTCAACAGATCGGAAGCGGGCGGAGTCTTCGTGATGAACGTAAACGATCGGTCGACGTAAATCGTGATGACCACCGGAATGATCGTCCCCTCTTGCGCCTGGGTCTTGGCGTTAAACTGTTTGCAGAATTCCATAATATTGACCCCGTGTTGTCCCAGCGCCGGACCGATCGGGGGCGCCGGATTGGCCTTCCCCGCGGGAATCTGCAGTTTCACCGAAGTTTGAATCTTTTTTCCTACCGCCATCGCCGACCTCAGTTCTTTTCCACCTGGGCGTAGTCGAGCTCCACAGGCGTGGACCGTCCGAAGATGCTCACCAACACGCGCAGTTTTCCTTTTTCGGGCTTCACCTCGTCGACCATGCCGTTGAAATTCTGGAACGGCCCTTCGATGACCCGAACGCTTTCGCCTTTTTCAAAGGTGGTCTTAAGCTTCGGCCGGAGAGTCCCCTCCGTGATTTGCGCCGTAAGTCTCGACACTTCTTTTTCCGGAACCGCCGGCGGTTTGGATCCGCCTCCCACGAAACCGGTGACCTTCGGCGTGTTTTTCACGATGTGCCAGGTTTCGTCGTTCAAAATCATTTTCACCAGGATGTAGCCCGGGAAGAACTTCCTTCGAGTGGTCTTCTTTTCCCCTTTGACCATCTCCACGACGTCTTCCTGCGGAATGAGAACCTCACCGAAGAAATCCTTCTTCCCCATGGCGGCGACCCGCTCTTCGAGAGCCTGTTTGGCCTTGTTTTCGAAACCCGAATACGTGTGAACGACGTACCATTTCTGCACGGCAGGTCGCTCCGCTTTCGGCTCCTCGGTCGGGGCCGCCGGCGTCGCTTTCTCCGATACCTCGGACTCAACACCCGCCGGCGTTTCCGCTTCGGGCGCCGTGTTCTCTTCTTCCGTCGCCGAAGACACCGGCTCCGCGTTCTCTGTTTCCTGTTCCGTCACTTCGATCCTCTCGAGCGAAAAGCTAAATACGAAGGAGAAAGCCGATCAACCGATTGCACATCCAGTCGAAGACTCCCAAGATGACCGCCATCAGCATCACGCAAATCACGACGACCACCGTCGACAATGTCGCGTCTTTTCGGGGAGGCCACGACACCTTGTGAAGCTCCTGCATCACTTCGATCGTGAACGTGTCCACCTTGGGTTGCCGAACGTAGACGTAAGCGAAGAGTGACACCGCCACGACCGAAATCACCGCCGTCACCGGCAGCTGCGCGATTCCCATCACGGGCGGATTGGGCAAACGCAGGTACCCCACCAGGATCACGAGAACGTTGTTCAGCACCCACGACAAAAGCAACGTGGCAATGATGTAACTTAGATAAATCCACTTCCGGTCGCTTTCCATTCCCTACTTCGTTTCTTTGTGAACGATGTGCTTTCGGCAGAAGCGGCAGTATTTCTTCCGCTGCAACTTCTCCGTGTTCGTTTTCTTGTTCTTCGTCGTGGAGTAGTTGCGACGCTTACATTGCGTGCACTCAAGCTGAATGATGCTGTACATCCACCATCCCCCTACTCGACCACCTCCGACACCACTCCGGCGCCGACCGTTCGTCCGCCTTCACGGATGGCGAATCGGCTCTCCTTTTCCATGGCGATCGGTGTGATCAGTTCCACTTCCACGGCGATGTTGTCTCCGGGCATGACCATTTCCACGTTGGCGGGAAGAGTGCACACTCCGGTCACGTCCGTGGTTCGGAAGTAAAACTGCGGCCGGTATCCTTTGAAGAACGGCGTATGCCGCCCTCCCTCTTCCTTCGTCAAAATATAGGTCGTCGCCTTGAATTTCTTGTGCGGCGTGATGGAACCCGGCTTACCCAACACCTGGCCGCGCTCGACGTCTTCGCGCTTAATACCACGGAGCAGAGCTCCGATGTTGTCGCCCGCCTGACCCGAGTCGAGGAGTTTCTTGAACATCTCCACGCCGGTCACGACGGTCTTCGTGGTCGGTCGCAATCCGACGATTTCCACTTCATCGCCCACCTTCACCTGCCCGCGCTCCACACGGCCCGTGACGACGGTTCCACGACCTTCGATCGAGAACACGTCTTCCACGGGGAGAAGGAACGGCTTGTCGATGTCTCGAACCGGCTGCGGAATGTGGGCGTCCAACGCTTTCATCAGTTCCCAAATGGGCTCGGCGCCCTTTCCGGTCGAATCGCTGATCGCTTTGGTCGCGCTGCCGCGAATGACCGGGATCTTGTCGCCCGGGAAGTTGTACTTCGTAAGAAGCTCGCGAACCTCCAACTCGACGAGAGAAAGCAGCTCCTCGTCTTCCACGAGGTCGCATTTGTTCATGAACACCACGATCGCCGGAACGTTGACCTGACGCGCGAGAAGAATGTGCTCGCGGGTCTGGGGCATCGGACCATCGGCCGCGCTGACCACCAGGATGGCGCCGTCCATCTGCGCCGCTCCGGAAATCATGTTCTTGACGTAATCCGCGTGTCCCGGGCAGTCGATGTGCGCGTAGTGGCGCTTTTCGGTCTCGTATTCCACATGCGCCAAAGCGACGGTCAGAATCTTCGTGGGATCCCGGCGGAAGCTTTTCGCATCGGCTTTGGCGATTTCATCGTACGACTTGGAAGTCGCCAACTTCTTTGTAGAGAGCACCTTGGTGATGGCCGCCGTTAGCGTCGTCTTTCCGTGGTCGACGTGCCCGATTGTGCCCACGTTAACGTGTGGTTTCGTCCGTTCAAATTTTTGTTTCGACATGTGTTCTCTTCTCCTGTTGTTTTCAACCTAAACTGTTTCCTTCACCTCAATGCTCACTGGAGCCCACGATCGGAATCGAACCGATGACCTCTTCCTTACCAAGGAAGTGCTCTACCTACTGAGCTACATGGGCTGCACGGCTAGTCTTTTTTCCGTCTAGCTTCGTTCTCGCCGACTCGAAATCCTCACATACGAACTACTGTATGCTCCGGTTTCTCGTCGTCTGCGGCCTCGCTAGCCGGAAAAAACCCTGCGCCTTACTCGCCAATCCTCCTAACAAATCCTCCGCACTCACGACCGCCCAAAATTGGAGCGGGGAACGGGATTCGAACCCGCGACCCTCAGCTTGGAAGGCTGATGCTCTAGCCAGCTGAGCTACCCCCGCCTGGCTAACGGCTTGTCTTTTTCGCGCCTGTCTTCGTTCGTCACCCGCGCGGCCTCGCCAGTCGAAAAAATTACGTCGCCTTTTTCCTTCCTAGCTGGCCGCCAAAAATCCTGCGCCTTACTTACCAAACCTCCTCTTCGCCATTCGACCTTCGCTCTCTTGGTGGAGAGGGAAGGATTCGAACCTTCGAAGGCCGGAGCCGGCAGATTTACAGTCTGCTCCCTTTGACCACTCGGGTACCTCTCCTCTTGGCACGGCTTGTCTTTTTGCCGCCCAGCTTCGTTCTCCCTCCTCGAAAATCCTCACAGGCCTTCCAGGCATGCTCCGGTTTTCTCGTCGGTCGGGCCTCGCTGGCCGGCAAAAATCCTGCGCCTTTTTCTGCACAGTTTGGCCCGCCATACGGACAAAACGCCTTCACCTCTCGCGCCGTAAATGCGGCTGCCTCAAACAAAAAAATCAAATATCCCGTTTCCACATGGAGCTGGCGATGGGACTTGAACCCGCAACCTGCTGATTACAAATCAGCTGCTCTACCATTGAGCTACGCCAGCGGGATTTCTATCCTGTTCCTGCTCCTAAATTTGTGGAATCGAAGCGGGCGTTTGTAGGTCAAATTGCTAGATGTGTCAAGCAAGAAACAAATAAAATAATTCAGCTTTTTGCCTTTTTGCGAGCTCGTTGTTTTGAAATTTCATAGACCGCAACAGCTCCGGCAACCGCCGCGTTCAAAGCCTCTCCTTTCCCGGGTAAAGATGCCATTTCATCGCATTTCTTCGCGGTTAGGTTCCGGAGCCCCGAGCCTTCGCTTCCGACCACTAACATCACCGGAGATTTCGCAAAATCTAATGATTCCAGAGGCTTTTCTGCGTCCGCGGCCAACCCCACACACCAGATTCCCCCTTCGCGGCACGCGTCGAGCTCGCGTGCGAGATTCGCCGCCCGGACAATCGGCAAGGAAAAGAGGGTTCCCGCCGAGGCCTTGGCAACGCTTCCCGTCAAAGGCGCCGCCCGATCGCGGGCCATTAGAACGAGGCTTCCCCCGAAAAAATGGGTGGACCGAATCAGGGATCCGACATTCTGGGGATCCTGAATCTCGTCCATCGCGATTCCGAGAAATGCGTCGGTCGAAAAGCCGGAGGACTCGAGCCAATCGGACACGCTGTCCCAGGTGTCGAGGCTGGCTCGAATTCCAAGATTTTGGGATTTATCACTCCCCAGTTTATCGGCCAAGGCGTTGCGATTCATCCGCCGGACCGGGATCCTCTCTGACTCGACTCTTTTTAGGATATCGGCGGCCGAGGCTGGAACCGGATCCGACACGAAAATCTCGTGAACTCGCGCAGTGGACGACGCCAGCGCCGACTTCACGACGTGCGTGCCCCACGCAAAAATTTCAAGCGAAGCCATGAAAACTCACTGAGCCGAAAATTGCGTGACGAATCCCTCTCCGAACCCCTTGGCTGCAAGATCCTTCGCAGCCCCATCCGCCTTGGTCCGATCCGCATAAGGACCGACAAACACCCGGTGCCATTCCTGTTTCCCCTTCGTTCCGCTCCTCGCGAACGCCGGGAATCCCTGGTTCTTGAGGGAATCGATCAACTCATGCGCCTTGCCGATATCGCGAAAAGCGCTGACTTGAACGACCATCGTTCCTTTTCCGCCGGGTATCTTCGACTCCTCGTCCGATATCGCGATGGCCCGCGCCGCCTTGGATTCCATTTTCGGTTCGACCTTCGCTACTTTCGGCGTCGGCTCTTGCGCTTCCAGTGCACGGCCGGCCGTGGGTTGTTCTTCTTTCAACGTTTTGAAGAAGGTCAGCTCCTCCTGCGCCGGATGTGGAGGGGTAACCGACAGTCCCGTTTCCGCTGGGTTGCCGGAAATCGCCTGTTTCGCCCGACTCCAGCCGAGGTAATACGAAAAAGCGCAAAGGCCGAGCGAGACGAACGGAAATACAACCAGATAGACCAAACGAGAGCGGGTCATAATTGCGGAAAATTTTAAGCTGTTTTGGGGAGTTATCAACCCTCCTTCGTCGTATCCCACCGCCGGTCGGTTTGATATCATGGTAGGAAGGATTCATGGAACGACGAGGGGAAGATCCCCGGGAAGAATCCCTGGGGCTGGCTCAATTAAAGCAGGTTATCGCATCACTCGAACGAATGATTCGTTCCCAGCGGCTCTACGCCTCCAACAATCCCATTCTCGTCAAACACCAGCAGGATCTGTTCCAGCGGATGTCGAAATACCTTTCCAATTATGGAGAGACGGCGTTCGTGATCGAGCCGTTTCAAATGAGGGTGGGTGACGAGATCGTCTACACAAATGACAGCCGAGAAGAGAGTTTTGCTTTTCGCCTTTTCAATGACGGGGTTCGTACTCTCAAATTTCTGCCCGGTCTGACGCTCGAGGAACTAAATGAATTTGTAGCCGCGCTCAACGCCCCGCAAGGTGAAGAAGCGTCCGAACTCGATGCGGTCACGATTTTCTGGGAAACCGAATTTGAACACATTGAGTACACCGTCGCAGACGCCTTCACGGATGAACCGACATCGGACGACAAATCGGCGCAGGAGAAAGCGGAAGAGATCGTCGACCCCAACATGACCATGTACCGCGGGGCCGGCGGTGAGGCCGATGAAGACATCTATCACGATCTTAAAGTCACGCTGAACATGACCAGCGTCGGACAACTCTTCCAGGAACGATGCGTCCTCACGCCGGATGAACTGGAAAAAGTTCGTGAAGAAATCATTCAATGCGACCGGCCCGAGCGGCTCGTTCTCGATTTCGTCGACATGGTGCTGGCCGTCCTTCAGGAAGAACGCGACGTCGACGAGTTCGAAAAGACACTGGCCGCGCTCGGCAGCATTTTGGACAACAATTTGATGCATGGAAGGCTTCATATCGCCCGAATGGCGATGGAGCAGGTTCATCAGTTCCCCCGCCGACCCATTGAAATGGCCAAGGCGGATCCGAACATTCTTCCGCGGACGCTGAAGCTTTTGTGGACTACGGAACGGACCGACCTTTTCTTCCAGGCGCTCAATCAAGAACCGACCGGCAGCGCCGAGGATATTGAAATGCTGGTAGCCATGATGGATCCGATGGCCCTTCCTTATCTTTTGAAAGCGGTCGTCCGAGTGGTCGATCCCAATCGTCGCCGGATCGTCTGTCACGGAATCGCCCGGCTTCACCGCGGCGATCTCGGGATCTACTTGCCGATGCTCTCTTCCAAGGATCCCGACATCATCCGTTCGGCGATTTACATACTTTCCGCAATCCGCCACGAGAAAGTAACGGACCTTCTGGGGTCCCTGATTCAACATCCGGACCTCTCGATTCGTAAGGAAGCCATCGCCGTTCTTCGGAATTTTCAAACCCCGAAGGCGTTTCGAATGCTCGGCAATCTTCTCAACGATTCGAATCTCGAAATCCGCCTTCTGGCCCTGCGGATTTTAGCCGCGTCGAAAGACCGGGACGTCGCGATGCAACTGACCTCGACGATCAACCGGGAAGATTTCCGTGAAAAGAGTCTTCAGGAGCGAAAAACTTACTACTACGCGGCCGGCAAGATTCTGGGCGACGAATTCGTAGGGTTTCTGGAAGGAATTCTTGAAACCAAGAGCTGGTTTCGCCGGCCGGAGCTGGAGGAATTATACCAGTGCGCGACATTCGCGTTGAGCGTGATCGCCTCGCCGAAAGCCAAGGCTGTGCTCGAACGATTCGCCCGGTCGAAAAACAAAAGTGTCCGACGCTTCAGCGAAGCGGCGCTGCGGGCATTGGCGGGAGGAGCGGCGGCTGCGGCTTCGTAGAAGCAGATGACACCCGACCGTTCCAAAAAATTGGTCAATCAGCTCTTCATGCTGTTCAAGACGGCGCAGATTCACGACCCCGCGAATCGAGCGTTCCAGCAGCCACTCGAGCAGTTTCGTCAGACGCTGAACGAAACGATCTCGGCCGAAGGATCGCTTACACTCGAATCGGTGGAGATGAGCCTCTATTTGAACGAGGCCAAGATCCGCACCGACATTTCCACGTTCGGCACGTTTCAATACCTGCAGGACGAGTTTTTTCAGAAAAACGTGGGAGGCATTCGTTTCGTCAGCTGTCCTTCCCTCCAGGAGCTGACCCAGTTTGTCCGACTTATTGTCCGGGGCAACGATCCCACGCGGATCGGCGCCGAGGCGCTCAACTCAGCCCTCACGGACCAGCAAATCGGAAATATCGAATTTCTCGAGCGGGCGGAGAAGGCGACGACATCCTCGGACCAGGCCACCCAAAAAACGGAGCACAAGCGTCGAGCGCTGAAGAACTACGTGAAAGCCATCGACCTCGTTCGGGATTCCTCCTTCCGGATCGCCAAAGCCAAAGCGGTGGATACACGTAAAGCAAAACGCATCGTCTACGACCTGGTCGACATCTGCATCTCCGAGGGGTTTTCCTTCCTCGGGCTTTCCAGCATCAAGAACTACGATGAGTACACGTACAATCACTCGGTCAATGTCTGCATCGTCTCCATCGGGTTTGGAAAGAACCTGGGACTCTCGAAAAAGCAGATCGGCGAGCTCGGGATCGCCGGCCTCTACCACGATTACGGAAAGCTCTCGATCCCGCGCGAGATTCTGAACAAACCGGGCCGTTTCGATCCGCACGAGTGGGAGATTATGAAAACCCACCCCCTGAAATCGATCAAAACACTTCTGTCCCAAAAGGAAATCCAGGAGACCGATATTAAGAAGATGATCGCCGCGTTCGAGCACCATCGGAACTATGATTGCACCGGCTATCCGCAGACCGGCGTGAAGAAGGAAATGAATTTTTACTCCAAAGTCGTGGCGATTGCGGATGCGTACGACGCCATGACCACCAATCGCGTCTATCAGCGGGCCATGCTTCCGACGTACGCCCTGAAAATATTGGTCGACAACGGCGGAACGAAGTTCGACCCGATTCTGGTGAAGGCCTTCATCAACACGGTCGGCATGTATCCGGTCGGATCCCTATTGCGGATGACGAACGGCTCGTTGGCCGTCGTCACCGCCGAGAACAAGGATCCCTCCAAGCTGGACCGGCCCTTTGTGCGAATCGCGGTGGATTCCCAA
This sequence comes from Bdellovibrionota bacterium, assembly GCA_035292885.1. Lineage (NCBI taxonomy): Bacteria > Pseudomonadati > Bdellovibrionota > Bdellovibrionota bacterium. The sequence goes on from DATDPG010000112.1 coordinate 9,842, forward strand.
GGCAACCGACTGGAACAGGGTCCTGAAATCGACCTGGCCGATCCCGCCATGGGCGCCGGCTGGGACATCTCCACCATCTTGCGGCCCGAGGAATACCGGATCAACGTCGCTCATTATCTGTTCGGCGACATCGCCGAATCCATGAAGCCGGCAACATCTAACTAACTCAAGAATGAGTTTGGGCTCCGGTCTCGCCGTGCACCCCCATTGCTCGGTTAATTATCGTCAGGGGGATGCCCGCATCCCCCTGACAACCCCCGCGCTCATGCCTGGCAAAGCCAGATCCTTCGCGTGCTCGCAATGGGGACCCCCGGCTCGCCACCCAAACTCATTCTTAAATTGAGCCTGCACTGCCAGTTCTTCGGAATACGTCCAAGACGGGGACGGTCGTTCGATCGATGAGCAACGTGTGAAGTCCGACCAGAGTTTTTTGTCATCTTTAGGGTGTTGTTAAAACAAGCGTGCACATGATATGAGAGCCGCCAATGGCTCGGGATGACCTAGTCTTGATTGAAGGAACCGTCGTGGAAGTGCTGGCGGGCGGCAATTTTGCCATTGAAGGAGCCAAGGGAATCCGCATCAACGCGAAGTTGGCCGGCAAACTCCGCCGCAGACATATCCGCGTCATCCTGGGCGACCGCGTGACCGTCGGCGTTTCGCCGTACGACCCCACGCACGGCCTCATCACTTATCGGGGCCGCGATCCAGCGCTCGGCCCGGAATAAACAAAAAAAGTTGTATTAAAACTTTTTAAGCTTTTCGTCATTTTCAACCCGGGCGGCATAAACCTCGCTATATTTTCCATTCGCGACAGATGTTTACGTAACTGTTGACAATTTTGTGAACACTTCGGTATACTTCGATGGAAGGTATAGAATGCCGAAAAGCCACGCCACAACCGTTCGGATCAGTCCATCGGCTCGAAAGACCTTAGAGGAAATCTCGCATCACTCGGGCGAAGACTTTGTTACGGTGCTCGATCAAGCGTTGGAGGATCTCAAACGCAAACAGTTTCTCGAACGTGTCAACGCCGCTTATGGAACGGCCAAGAAAGCCCGAAAGCAGCAACGGAACGACGCCGAGGTTTGGGATTCGACCGCGGCCGATGGCCTGGATCCCTGGTAACGGTCATGTCCGACGTTTTGCCGGCGCGTGGCGAAGTTTGGGTCGTGGACTTGAATCCCATTCGAGGTCACGAACAAGCCGGACTGCGACCGGCCTTGATACTCTCCGACGATACTTTTAATCATGGGCCTGCCGACCTGGTGGTGGTTGTGCCGATGACTCGAACGGATCGCCGGATCCCTCTGCACGTGGAAGTTTCACCGCCGGAAGGCGGGCTGAAAACAAGGAGCTTTGTCATGTGCGAAATGCTTCGCTCCATCACGAAAAGCCGGCTTCGCAAGAGATGGGGGCGACTGTCAGAGCCTAAACTCGCCGCAGTTGAGGAACGCGTCCGGATCTTGCTTGGTTTGTAACCACTCCCCGTCCACTACCTCCAGGAAACGCGCGCTTCACCCGGCGCGGGGATCACGCGACCGATCTCCCGGGCGCCAGCAGAGAGCCGAAGTGCCCTGCTGAGATCAGATCGGCCGACAACAAAGATAAAACCAACCCCCATATTAAACGTTCGGTACATTTCCCGATCGGTAATCCGTCCCCGTTCCTGAAGATATCGAAAAATCGGCGGGACTTTCCAAGCGGAACGGTCGATTTCAGCGCTGGTTCCCCGCGGAAAAACCCGCGGAAGATTTCCTTCGATCCCGCCGCCGGTGATATGCGCCATCGCTTTGATTCGCACTTTTTTCATCAGCGAAAGAATCTCCCGCACGTAGATTCGCGTCGGCCGCAAGAGTTCTTCACCTAACGTCTTTCCGTTCAGCACCGCCGGACGAGATCGGAGAGATAATCCGTTCCGTTTCAATACGGCCCGGACCAGCGAATAACCGTTGGAATGAACACCGCTGGACGGCCATCCGACGATGGCGTCCCCCGGCCGGACCTTTTGACCATCGATAATTCCGTTGGATTCCACGACGCCGACGCAAAATCCCGCCAAGTCAAAATCGCCGCTGCGATAGACTTTGGGCATTTCCGCCGTCTCGCCTCCCACGAGCGCGCAGCCCGCTTGGCGGCAACCTGCGGCCACCCCCGCAATCAGATCGCGGCCCATCCTAAGATTGAGATGGCCGGTGGCGAAGTAGTCCAAAAAGACGAGAGGTTCGGCACCCAGTGTGAGAATGTCGTTGACGGACATCGCCACCAGGTCGATCCCGACGGTGTCGAATTTCTTCATTTCCTTGGCGAAGAGAACCTTGGTCCCGACGCCGTCCGTGGACGTCACGAGGACGGGCGAACGGTATTTTCTGGGGAGGCGAGACAAGGCCGCAAAGCCGCCCACCGAAGCCATGACCTCCGCGCGCTCCGTCCGTTTGGCCAAAGGGGCGATCAGATCGACCAGTCGGTCTCCCCTGGAGACGCTCACGCCCGCTTTTGAATACGTCAGTGATTTGCCCGCCATGGAAGGGTAGATATTATGTGCAGTCCTTTTGGACGTCACATGAAATTCCTTCGTTTCATAAAGAAAGCGTTGCGGCGTTATCTCCTGGTCGGCGTGATCGTCACGGTTCCTTTCGTCGTCACGCTCAAGTTTCTTCTTTTCTTCATCGACTATCTCGACAATCTCTTGGCGATCGAACAAGGAAGATTCCTTTGGGTGATTCCCGTCGAGTTTCACCCCGATTTTGTTTTCGGTTTCCATGTGCGGGGATTGGGTGTCGTTTTTACGTTCGTCGTGATCCTCATCGTCGGCATTTTGAGCCGTAATTATTTCGGCCATCTCCTCATTCGGTGGGGGGACCGCATCGTCGGACGGATTCCCCTCGCCCGCGTCGTTTACAACGTCGTCAAGGAATTCCTCGAGACCTATGTTTCGATGGATAAAGAACACTACGCGCGCGTCGTCCTGGTCGAGTTTCCGCGCAAAGGGATTTACACGATCGGCCTCGTCACCGGCGTGCCTATCGAAGAAATCAAAGCCCATATGGGCGAAAAGGTGCTCAATGTCTTCGTCCCCACCTCTCCCAGCCCGGTGAACGGTTTTTATCTGGCCGTACCCGAAAAAGAACTGATCGATCTGGACATGACCGTGGAAGATGCGTTCAAGGTCATCATGTCTGGCGGCTTGGTCTCGCCGGGCAACACCAAACCTTCCCGCGCGACCCATGGCCGAAGAAAATAAGAGCGGTCTTAAAATCGTCGCCGTAAACCGGCATGCGCGCCACGATTTCTTTATCCTGGAATCATTCGAAGCGGGGATCGAACTCAAAGGAAGCGAGGTCAAATCGATCCGTGAAGGCACGGTGAACTTGAAAGAGGGCTTTGCCCACGTGCATAAGCGGGAGATTCTTTTGGAGGGCGTTCATATCAGCCCCTACTCGCACGCGAATCAGTTCGGCCACGAGCCTGTCCGGACGCGCCGCCTTCTTATGCACCGGCGTGAAATCAACCGTATCGAAGCCGATCTCCAGCAACAGCGACTTACGCTGGTTCCCTTGCGGTTGTACTTCAAAAAGGGACGGGTCAAGGTCGAGATCGGCCTGGCTAAAGGGAAAAAACTCCACGATAAACGAGAAGCGATCAAGGAAAAGGAATCCATACGGTCGATGGAGAGAGCCCAGCGCAGCCGAAAACCATGAACGTGCGCCGAGATCCCGTCTGCGGAATGTCGGTGGACGAGAGCCGTGCCGCTGCTCGGGCCGAGCATCGGGGTAAAGCGTATTTCTTTTGCAGTTTGCACTGCAAGGAAGCCTTTCTAAAAAATCCTCGTCTCTATTTGGAACCCCGTCCCCCGACCTCGCTTCCTGCACGTCCGACGGCCTCCAACCCCGCTCGGGGAATGTACACCTGTCCGATGCACCCTGAGATCGTGAAAACGGGGCCCGGACCGTGTCCCAAATGCGGGATGGCGTTAGAGCCCCTGGAGCCACAAATCGACGCGAAGGAGGATCCCGAACTCCACTACATGACACTTCGGTTCTGGATCTGCCTTGGCCTCACCGTTCCCCTTTTCGTCCTTTCCATGAGCGGTATGACATCCGCTTCGCTCTGGACGGTTTGGACCCAGTTTGCTCTCGCCACGCCCGTCGTTCTCTGGGGGGCGAAACCTTTCCTTGAGCGAGCCTGGGCTTCGCTGCGCCATCGAAGCCCCAATATGTTTACGCTGATCGCAATGGGAGTCGGCGTCGCCTACGTGTACAGCGTCGTCGCAACCCTTTTCCCTCGTTTTTTTCCCGCATCGTTCCACGATCCGCACGGACATGTTCCGATCTATTTTGAATCGGCCGCAGTCATCGTCACGCTGGTTCTTTTGGGACAGGTTCTCGAGCTCCGCGCTCGTTATCGCACCTCGGGAGCCGTCCGCTCTCTCCTGACGCTCGTGCCGAACGCCGCCCGCCTCATTCTCAAAGGAGAAGAAACCGACGTGCCGATCGAACAGATCCGGCCCGGAGATCGTCTCCGAATTCGGCCGGGCGAGAGAATTCCGATCGATGGGATCGTCGAAGGAGGCCATTCGTCCATCGACGAATCCATGATCACGGGCGAGCCGATTCCGGTGGAGAAGAGCGCAGGCGACCGGGTAATCGGCGGCACGCTGAATGCCGTGGGGGCATTGATTGTGCGAGCCGAACGAACGGGAGAGCAGACGGTTCTGGCTCAAATCGTTCGATGGGTCGGCGAGGCCCAGCGAAGCCGCGCCCCGATTCAGAAATTAGCCGACGCCGTAGCCGGTTATTTTGTCCCGGCCGTCATTGGAACGGCAACCCTTACGTTTGTTTTGTGGGTAGGATTCGGGCCGGAGCCGCGTTGGATTTACGCCATGGTCACCGCCGTTTCGGTTTTGTTGATCGCTTGTCCCTGTGCTCTGGGCTTGGCTACGCCGATGTCGATCATGGTCGGAACGGGGCGTGGAGCCACGGCGGGTGTTCTGGTGAAGGAAGCGGTGGCGCTGGAGCGCTTGGCTCAGATCGATACGCTGATCATCGATAAAACGGGGACATTAACGGAGGGAAAGCCAAGGCTTGCCTCGCTCTTCGCCGTCAAATCCGTAAACGAAGACGAACTTTTGCGTTTGGCGGGTAGTCTCGAACAGGCTAGCGAACACCCATTGGCGGCTGCCGTTATTCAAGAAGCCAAATCGAGAAAGTTGAGCCTATCTTCCGTAACCCAATTCGAGGCGACGGCGGGAAAAGGAGTCCGCGGTCTTGTGGATGGGAAATGGGTTGTCGTGGGGA
>DATDPG010000113.1 GCA_035292885.1 Bdellovibrionota bacterium
GTCTACACTCTCGAGCGAGGGTACCTCTCCCAGCCATCCCGCCGAACTTCCCGTTCCAAGACCGATCACCAGGGCGTGCTTGGCTTTCGGGTTCAACAGCGCGCCGATCAATCCGGCCATGATTTGTGTCCCTGCATCCCCCAGAATCCCGCCATCGACCTTGCCATTTACGATAAACGTATCCTCCCTCCGGGCCAGGGAGGCTTCCCGCCCTTCGACTTCCCACAGGATCGACCGATTTTCGGCCCGTATCACGCGAGTGATATCGTTCTTCTTTTTACTCATGAGCTGGGTCGTTCCCGCCCCGATCCCGGTATGTCTCCACATGGCCGTAGGCCCGTTGGAAAAGAAAAGAACGATGGTGAATCCGATCAGTGCGGCCAACCCGACGGTTTTTCGACGGAATCCTGCCTCTTGGATTGAACGAGCTCCGATCCCTATGGCACATACGATCAGAAAAATGGCGCATGCATTCCAGGCTCCTTTTGCCATGAGGAGGGGGAGAGCTCCAAACCCTCCCACAATCGCCCCTGCAATCGCACCCCCCGTATTCCACGCATAGACTTGGCCGACCTGCCGACCGATTCTTCCGACATCTTTGCGTCCGAGCGAAACAATGAGTGGGAATTGAATGCCCGCGACGAACGCAGTCGGAAAAACAACGAGCAAAGCGATTGCCAGCCATCCCAAGGAGGTGAAGAGGAAACTTTCCGCCGCCGACTGGCGCAGGGAGAGCGCTAAAATCGCAATCCGGTCCCCCATGGCATAGGGGAAAATGATCGCCAAGGCCTCAAGCGCGAAAGAAAATGCGAGCGCTTGATACGTGGCTTCGGCTTTCTTCCCGGAAAAGGCGTATGCGATTCCTCCGGCGCCGATTCCCAGAAGGACGGCCACTAAAATCAAGCCGAACGTGTAGACCGACCCTCCCAAAACGGGGGAAAGCATTCGGTACCACACGATCTCCATAAAAAAGAAGACAAACCCTGAAACCGCGGCGGCAAACCATACGATCGAAGAGGAACGAGCCGCCGTTTCGTCAGAAGGTTCTCTTGGAGGGGTGGCAAAACAGGGGGCGAGCCGATAGGCCACACCCGCCAACGTCGCATTGATCAGACAGGCCGCCCAGAGGGTGTGCAAATGTCCGAAATGCTCTATGCAATAGAAGACGGCCAACAGCACTCCGGTTACGGCTCCTAAAGTGTTTACCCCGTAAAGCAACGCGCAATCCGTGCGAGCGAAGTCTTCGGTTTTCCCTATGGCTCGGACCGCGGCGGGAAGGGTCCCCCCCATATAGAATGTGGGCAAGCAAAGAGCGATGAAGGTTAGGAAAAGTCGAACCGCGGTGGCCAAGAATTCTCCCAAACTGCTGGAACCGCCGACGGATACATAAATTTGGTCAACCCCCAAGAGGAAAATGGGAGTCAGTGCCGCCGACAGCGTTACAAAAAACTCCCACTTCGCATACAAGAAGAGTGGTTGCGGATGGTGATCGACTCGTCGGCCCAGAACAAAGCTTCCAATCCCCACACCTCCCATAAAAATGGAGAGCACTGCGGCGTTCGCCAGTGTGGACATTCCGAAAATGAGGCGGAACTCCCGCATCCAGACCGTTTGATAGATCAAAGCCGACATTCCGCTTCCAAAAAGAAGGAGGGAAACTTGAAGAACGCGGGGAACGGACATGAAAATGAACGAGCCTCTTCTTACCCGCTGGAATACTTCGACCAGGAGACAAAATAAGGCCCTTCGCCTTCGGGGAGACGGTACGATCCCGCAGTCACAGGATCATCTTCGTAGGGAAGGATGGCGATTCCCTGGACGAAGGATCTCTGTGCACTGGTGCCTTTGGTGACTGCGGTAATTTCAAATACCGCATAGCTGTTGAAGCCATCGCTTGCGTCCTCTTTGCGTGCAAGCATCACCTGCGTTTGTTCAAAAGTGGATCCCATGAAATTACACACCACATTCTTTGTGACGACATCCAAGTTTTCAGCGGGGTCAAAGTTTTGCTCATCGCACGGAGGATCGTAGCCCCCTATACAAGAAGAGGGCTTACAGAGTCCCAGCAAGAATTGGATATCCTTGTCCGGTTCGGCTACCGAATCGGCAAGATTCGGATCGCCGATTTCTTGAATTCGCCGGACGGCTTTTTGAATGGCTTCCTCACCCTCCTGAATCAACGCGACCTTGGCACGATAACGGCCCGATTTAAAGAGCCACTCCTTCGATGAAGAGAGCGTAAAAGTTCCCACCAGGGAAATCACGACAATGAGGAGCAGGATGATCGCCAAAGCGGTTCCGGTCCTGCTGTCTCGCCATTCGATTCTTGACATGGAGGGTCGAATCAAACCGTATCACCGAGCATCGTAGCCTTTGTCTTGCGAAAGTACCACGTCGATCAGGTTTGAACCCAAAAATTTAAAAATGATTTATACTCCTTCGGAAAGCGCTTAAATCCATTATGGATCTCGGTTCGTTACGATTGAAGGTAAAGCTTATTCCCGAGGGAAGAGCGGCTGTTACCGTAGAATGGTTTTCAGGAGAACCCTCCCAGATCGTGTTAGAGCCCGTTCTTGCGTTAGAGAAGGGCGACAAAGGAAGGGCCGAAGTCTTGGTGCCTACCGATTACGAGCTGGAACATCTTACAAAAGAATTGTCCATTTTCGTTCGTGTAGAGAAGAGCGATATTACCGGACTCTTCCTGCAAGTCGAGGGCTTGAATTCGGAAGATCAAAAGAAATGGGACCGGCTTCTGAAACACTTGGAAGATCGTCTAGGGAAGACGGCCCGCCTTCATCCCCGAATTACGATTCCGGAATTCAATCTCGGCCTGTCTTTTCTGTCGGGTTTGGAAAGCAAAGGAAAAATCTTCGATATCAGTGTCGGCGGGATGAAAATTCTTTCAGACATACAAGTTGCGCCGTTAGAGACCATTTTATTCCAGTTTCAAATCCCTGAGACAATCACGTCTCTCTCCTTTGCACAGGGAATGTCATGGCAGGGAATCGTTCGCCGATGCGAACAGCGAGGATTCGGCCTGGAGTTTGTCGAGAACCCGAGCTTTCGCGAAAAAACGAAAAAATTGGTCGATGTGCTTGCGAAGCTGCGAATGCAACGCTTGCAGTATCCGCGGTACGTAATTTATGACTTTGGAGTAGCGGGCGTATTGCGCTCTGAGTATGAAGAAGCGTCTCAGCCCGTTGTATTAAAAGATATCAGCATCTCGGGAAGTTATCTTCTGATCGAAAGAATGTTTCCGATCGATCAGCCGGTGACGTTGGAAATCAGGCCGAATCCAAACTTCAGTAACCTGTACGATTCACTGGAACTCCGGGGACGAGTGCTCCGCGGAACGCCGGACGGCCTTGTGGTTACGTTTTCCGACCTTGCCAAGAACCAATTAAGTCGGTTGTCCGGATGGATTGACGAAATTGCGGCACGATACAGGGGCGAAGCCAAGATCATCGATGAAACGAAGATCGTACCCAAGGCCACGCTTTCGGTGGCCTATGGAAGCGATCTTCTTTTTATCCATGAGTACCTATACAACTTGAGTGCGGGTGGGCTTTTGATGCCCGGGGTTCCGTTCGTCAATAAGGGAGATGTCATCAACTTCGTCTTGGATCTGTCCGGAACATCTCTCGCCGAAAATTTTCCCGAGCCTCCAAATTTTCAAGCCACGGTAGTTCGAACCACGGAACAGGGGTTCGGCGTTCAATTTTCAAATCCGGATGAAATCCGGGCTCAATTGGATTCCGTTATGGGGAATCTCCTGCGCAAAGAACCAACTCGGAAGTTCTGGCGTCTCCACGAAACCGCGACCAAACTGTACAGAAAGATTGAAGGCCGTCGCTTTCAATTTTCATTTCGTCTCTTGTCTCCCTCGGTTACGACAGTTTCTCTGATGAGCGCAGGCATTGCGATTCTGTTGGTGTTGACCTATCTTCAAAGTGAGGTCAAACCAAGGGAAACGGTGGAATCTCTCGCCTCACCTCAAGTCGTTCGGGTCGTCGACAAGAATCGAGTTCGAGAAATTGTGATCGGCGATGTTGTGGACGCCACATTTGATAAGGAAAACGGAATCCGTGTAATCCTAAAAGACGGCACCTCCGTGTCGGGAGAATCTCTGGTCGGATATTTGAGTCTTCCGTTACGGGAGAAGCTGGAAACCGCTCGGCAAGATGTTGCCTCAAGAGAGACGGAAGCCAGTCTTCCAAAGGAGAGATCGTCGTTTACGCCACCCCCGGCCCATTATGTGGAAAAGAAACCGCTGGCGCCTCCACCTCGTCCGCTTAAGATGCAATAAAACAGGTTGAGGTAGTGGCGTGTGGCTCACCTTAGCGTTGGAAGCGCCTGGAAAAAGAGGGAAGGGGGCGGTACCAGGGCTCCCCTTTAGTGGTAACAAAAGTGTCGAACATAATACAATAAATTCAATGTTTTATAATTAAATAGTGATTACTAGTTAACAAAAGTATCAACAATAACACTGTGTATTCATATACTTACAAGATCTTCAAAACTATACTTTCCGACGCTCGGCCAGGAGACCCCTCATTCGTCGTTAAGCTGCTGAAATCAAAAGTTATTTTTTCCGGCATAGATCCTGCTCCAGGAACAATTACCCCCCAAACATCGAAACCCTTACAGGAGGTAGCGGGTGAAGGCAGGATTGAAAGTCAGCTTACTTCTCATGACGATGGTTACGATCGGCTGTGGAGCGGCGATTCAAGAAACTCCAAACGGGTGGACCAAAGCGGATGGCGAATTTAACGGTAACGAGGGGAATTCCGTACCAAGTATGCTTCCATTGACACTGATTGGAACGGTTACGCGTTCTACAGGAGAAACTTCTCTCGCGATGGTCCGTGTCAATGAAACGGGCCAAATTCGATATTACGGCGCAAACCAGCTTTTGGAAGGGAAATGGAGAATTACACGTGTTACTCGCGGCCAGCTTTACTTTTCTCGCAATGGCAATGAAGAATATCTAGAAATAGCGACCTCGGAACCTGCAGCTGTTCCCGACTACGAAGAGGACGCTTTTGAGAAGGCCCCCCAGGAAGAGTCGGAGGCCGACCGAGAAGAGAATCAGCCGCGGGTTCTCGGAGAACTCGTCACCCGGACGTCGGTCTCTCGGGAAGAGGTCGAGCCATTTGTTCTCAATACCCCCGAACTTGAGCGACAGCTCACGATGGTACCGAATGAGGTGGAAGGATCGATCATCGGGATGAAAGTTTCCGACCTCGATTATGCGAGCGCGTTTGCAAAGATCGGAATACAAAAAGACGACGTGCTCTATGGAGTCAATGGGATTGAAATCATCAGCCTTTCCCAAACCTTGTCCCAGTTGCAAAACGCCTCCAATCGTGGGAAAATTACCGTCGATCTATCTCGCCAAGGAACGCGCAGGAAACTAGTCATCGAGATTTTGTGAGCGCATCGTTTTGTCTACAGGGTGTTCGAGTATGCTGTTCGTTCGACAATCAAGTAAAACAATCAACCAAGAGGAGGAGTAAATGAAAAGGTTTCTATTTAGTGTATTGGGCCTTGCCCTGCTGGGGGGAGCCTTTTTTGTATCGGACGTCAATGCGGAACTTACAATGGTAAATAGCTGTAACAGAAAATACTGCTCGGAAGTCAATGTCACCTGTGGGACCGGCACATGTCAGAAGTGCACACGGAGCAAGTCGAGCGGTGTTGAAACGGGAACGTGCGACTGTAAGACATATGCCAAAGCCCAGAACTTTTACTCGGGACAGTGTTCGTCAACCACCTTTTGCACCACGGCCCAAAACGACAAGTGGGTTCCTACAGGTGGTGCGTGCGCCGCAACCAACCAGGTCTGTTGTGGACAGCTGGATCCCAGTTGCCAATGTTATACCGGGAACCAGTGTGGAACGCTGGTCGATGGACAATGTGTGGCATTGTAAGAGGGGAGTAACGTAAATGAAGGAAAATAATATGAAAAGAAAATCCATGATACAGATCGCGTTATTGTTGGTCGCAAACTTGGCCATCGTGCAGGTATCTTATGCAGAGCTGTGGGGCACTCGCCAAGAAAAACTCCAGACACAGGATTCTGGAGTCTCAAAGGCCTGCATGGCGAAGCTTCATGTCTGTTTTCAAGGGACCGGGCCGAACTCGCCGCGCGGGCATAACGTCGTTGATTCCATTAGTTTGGTAGGCCAATGCAAAGTAGCGTGTGACAACTTTTCGGGTGTCGGGGCGCCCGACCCATCGAAATGTGAGTCTCCAGACGGAGTTGCGAACTTGGAAGGAAAGAACTGCGCTTGCACCCAAGAAGTCTGTTACAGCCGTTGTGACGTGGCATACACTGCGACAACGGCGGATACTTGTCTGTGAGTACGTAAGAAGACTAACCCTTATCAAGAAGGCCTTTTGTCGTCCTCAGGCGACAAAAGGCCTTCCTTCTTTTTGGTGCGCGCAAAATCCGGGTGCTCAATCTTCCCTGAGACCCGGACGAGGAACTTCGGTCACTAGGTTCTGCACCTTCAATGGTGATATGATCTTTTTCGGCTGGTCCCCTGCGAGATGGATTTAACTTCTCTGAATGTTCGAAGTACGTTTACGTTCGGTGAGGGTCGGAAGGCCGAGCTCGGCGTGATTTGGGCCCAGGAGGGAATCATCGCCCTCGAATCGCTCTTCGAAGCGTCATCGGGTTCGGAGGGGGTTCTCCAAATTCATTTCTCCTCCGGCACCGCCATCGACAAATTCGAGGCGTTCTTAATTCCGGTCCATGTGGTGCGAAGCGACAACTCCTCTCTGGTGCTCAAACTCTCCAGAGAAAAATTGTCTAAGGCACAGGAGCGCCAATGGAAAGAGATGGAGGTACCCTCAAAAAGTGTGGAAAAAGGAAAGGCGACTTAAGCTTCCCAGTTGAATCAAAACTTTAGACCCGGCAAGTGCGCTGGGAGGAAGGATAAGTCGCCGTGAAAGAGCAGAACATAGAAGGAACCGTAGCGTCAA
>DATDPG010000114.1 GCA_035292885.1 Bdellovibrionota bacterium
TTGACGCTACGGTTCCTTCTATGTTCTGCTCTTTCACGGCGACTTATCCTTCCTCCCAGCGCACTTGCCGGGTCTAAAGTTTTGATTCAACTGGGAAGCTTAAGTCGCCTTTCCTTTTTCCACACTTTTTGAGGGTACCTCAAAATTTTTTGAATTGGCAGCTTTGGATCGTTACTTCGACGATCCAAGATACCTCTTCGAATTTGGGGACTACCATGGGCACATTTCTTTCAATGTGAGGGAGGAAGAGAAAGATAAGTACAGGGAGCGGGATGACGTATTCTTGCAGACCTTTGGTCTCGGGTATGAGAATCATGAAGACCGTGTCGTCGTAGTTTATTTGAGATACCTCTCATCCCTTTCTTCCGACCATCAGCTCTATTGGTCAACATACGAACTCGATTCGGAAAGATGTCGAATGTGTGAGGACTATTACCGAAATACCATTGAAGCTGAATGGACAATCGGTGGTTCGCTATATGTTGCGTTTATCGAGGAACAGAAAATCATAAATCAAATGTGCTCCGCGATTGGATGGCCGCATTTCTTCAGAAAAACCTTCGAGGATAAACGGCCTAAAGAGTTTTCGCTCTTTGTCCGACCGACAAAAAAACATTTTCATGAGTTCGTGCATACGGTGGATAAGATGCTCAGCGACAATATTAACGCGGACTTCTTCCCTCCCTGGATTTCGAGGACTAAATTTTCGAGAATCAGGGGTGTTGACGCCCCTCGCGAACGAGGCACGCTCAGCATGTTTGAGGAATGGCTCAAAAGGAGCATTCGAACCGATGAGGGCGCGTACGATCATGTGATTAATCCACTTAAAAAGGTGAGGGAAATGCGAAGACATCCGGCCCACGCGATTTCGGATGTTGAATACGACAAGAAATATTATGAATTGCAGGATACATTGCTGGAAGACGCGTATGGGAGCCTTCGGACATTCAGGTTGTTACTGGCAAATCACCCTGAGGCCCGTAGAGTTGAAGTGCCAAATTGGCTCTTTGAAGCGAAATTCCGACGGTACTGACCAAATGACGCATTCATTGAAACCACTTCGATATGAGCAAGCAACGATTTGAACTAGATTTCCTTGTGGATCGAAGTGACATCGGGATCATTGACGAAATTAAGCGCGTCGCAAAATTGGTACAGGCAAAAACGCTGACTCGGAAAGATTTCGATAAGCATTCTCGAATTTCGAGTTCAGCTGTCATCAATAGGTTTGGTGGTTGGTTCGAGACATTAAAAGCGGCCGGGATTGAAGACCGTTACTCCGGGAGAATCGTGAGCCATCGGATGCGCAATCAATCGGCCCGTACCTTGTCAAATGAAGAAATTATACGAGAATTAAAAGCCGCCGCAGAACGCTTACAGCAAACTACTTTGGCACAGGAAGATTTTTCTCGTGCAACGTCGCTGATTCATCCGTTGTCGATCGTTCGTAGATTCGGTACGTGGAGCCGCGCGTTGGCGCGTGCGGGCCTGAAGGACTCTCCCAACTTTAGAAGGCGATTCACTAACGAAGAGTATTTTGAAAATCTCTTAAACGTATGGACATACCTTGGGCGCCGGCCTCGCTATGGTGACATCGAAAGACCTCCTTCTGAGATTAGTGCTGGAGCATATGAAGGTAGATTTGGTAGTTGGCGAAGGGCTCTCGCGGCCTTTGTACAGTGGGCAAACGACGAGACGCTTTCAGATCCTGGAAGTCACAAGCCTGAGGACGAAAGTGAAATTGAGACCGTGAGTGACTCGGGTAAGACGCTTAAGAATGAAAGGCAGAGTCGGACACGCAACCCTTCAGTGCGTCTCAGATACAAGGTGCTCGTACGAGATGGCTTTCGATGCGTTATCTGTGGACGGTCGCCGGCAAATGAACCTGGTGTGAAACTTCACCTAGATCATGTATCGCCATACTCCAAGGATGGCCCGACCCGCTTGGAAAATCTAAGAACCCTCTGCCTTGAATGTAATCTCGGTAAAGGGGACCTAATTGAATCCTAGGGGCAATTACTTAGATAGGAACCACTTTTGGTGTTGCTTGAGAGGGTAGAGACCAGACGTCTCCACCATTTTCCCGGACGCGATTTTGGTAACAAATAGTAACCGCTCGACTGTAACGGGGTGATGTCGCGTGAGATCGGGTGATATCGGAATTGGCTATCCGTTTGATGTGATTGATTTCCTAAACGTTACCAAACGGTTACGGGGCGCCGCCATTGACCCCCCGCCTCCACTATTTGCGTTCCAACCTCTCAAGATCATTGAGAGCTTTTTTCTTTTTCCCCCGTTTGGGGGACGTTGGGGGACAGCTCCCCGAGTTTTTGCCTTGCTGTCCTCCGCAGGACAATAACGTTTCCTCCCGGCGGCTTGCGTCGCCCGGATGTCCTTCGTCTGGTTCGCGTGGATCGTCGCGAACGTATGGCGAAGAACGTGAGTCGTCCGGTACGCCTTCTTGCCAGACCTGGCACAGGGAGCACATTTTCCCTTACGCTCCTTCCGGCACGCTGAACTTTACTGCGCCAACGCCTTTGCCATGGGGGTTCTGCAAGGGTAAGAACTCCTTTGATTAGGAAGGGAAAGTACGATCCTTGTTTAAACGTATTCAGGCCGGATTACGGTTCGGGCGGTTCGGCAAACTGCCTCGGCGGATCATATTCAGTTTCGGAGCCTTAGCGCTGTTGTCGTCGGTAAGCATGGTGCTGACCGTATGGTTCCGAGGGGACGACCAACGTTTCGATGAAATTGGAGTTGGGCTCGAAGAGAATGCGCGGACTTACCTGGGGGCGCTGGCGGCGTTCATGGACGAATGCAGTGCGGAGGTCCTGGAGTGGAGCCGAAGACCGGCAATTCAAGCCGCCTCGCAAGGCGTCTCATCGGCGGCCTATCCCCTGAAAGAACTGCGGAGCCGATGTCTTCCTTACACAGGTGTGGCGATTTTCTCCGACAGGGGCCGCGTATTGTCGAGCTGGGGATCGGTCTCCGACCTTCTGGGACAGGAGATCATACAAGAGCGTTGGATGCGAAACACGCCTTCGGATCAAGCTACGCTCCACTGGGTTGAATCTCGTGGGTCACTCGAACCATCTCATCTCGTTATAACTGCTCCCGTACCCGGTCCCGGAAAAACGGGCGAAAGAACGAACCCATATAATAGAGGACATTCACTCCTCGCTGCAGTCTCGGGCGGAGCGCATCTGCTAAGACTGCTGCCGCTTTTCGATGAACGAAAAGAGAATGAGAGGAAAATCACGCATTGGTCGTTGCTGGACCGCAAAGGACGGGTTCTCGCCGCATCGGGTAATACGGCGGAATGGGCGACTCTCTTTGAGAGGATGGGCGATCAGCTACGCCATACGAGCGAGGTGCATGGACATGCGATCGAGGTCATGGGCGGGGAGAAATGGATCGTCGGTTTTTCCTCGCTTGGGAACGAGCACGCTTTATTGCCGCACTGGAAACTTTCGTGGATGCGGAAGGCTTCGTCGGTTCCGTCGGTTGTTTCGAAATGGATCTATCATGCGATTGTCCTGGGCACCCTTCTTGTGCTCGTCGCTCTAGCGTGGGGATGGAGCCTCAGTGGGCGGATCGTACGGCCGATTCTTAAGCTCGTGGACGTTTCAGAATGTATTCAACGCACCGGCAGTCTTTACCCGCGAAGCGGTGAAGTCGAGGGCCATGACGAGATCGGCCTGCTAACCCGATCGTTTGACGGGATGATCGAAACGCTCACCCGAAAAACGGCAGCCTTGATACGGCGCGAGCGGGAAGTTCGTGAAGAACACAAGACGACGACGCAGCTGATTGTTTCGGGCCTCGCGCACCAGCTCAACAACCCTTTGAGCGGGATCATGGATTGCGTCGAAGAGCTGAAATCGGGCTCGCTCGATCCGGATACGTCACGCGAATATGTCGCGCTCCTGTCCAGTGGACTCGATCGAATTCATAAGATCGTCTCGCGATTATCCAGCTTGGACCTCACAGCCGGAGAGAAGAACTGTATTACAGAAGTGGAATCGGCCGTCCGCGCCGTGCTCGGGTTGCGGCAGGTACAGATCGATCGCAATTCGCTCCGTGTTGACTTGACTGCGGATGCGTGGATCGTCGTTCGGGCCGATCCCTCCGTGTTCAGCGATATCGTTGACAACCTCTTGTGCAATGCCATACAGGCTTCACGTGAAGGCGGGTCCATTCGGATCAGCGTTACTCAGAGCGATCGAAACAGGGTCGAAATGCTCGTAGAAGACAACGGTGTGGGCATGGGCCCTGACGACGTTAAGCACATCTGTGAGCCCTTTTACTCTCGCCGGAAGGGAGGGGTCGGCTTGGGCATGTGGACCGTTCAAGCGTATCTGGACGCGCTGGGAGGAACGATCGAGGTGGATAGTGCCCCCGGGAAAGGGACCGCCGTGCGGGTGTTTCTTCCGGATGCCGGAAACGCCGTGTCGGGAGCCGCGGTATGAGAGTTCTCTATGTCGAAGACGAGGAGATCAAACGGACGACCGTCGTTCATTTTCTCAATCGGAACGGTGATGAAGCCACGGGCGTCGAGACCGCCGAGGAAGCCCTGATTTTCCTTTCGAAGAACTGCTGCGATGTCTTGGTGAGCGATGTTCGATTACCCGGCATGGGTGGGACCGAATTGCTGCGGCATGTGCGAGCGGAGTACCCCGATCTCACGGTCCTCATTGTCACGGCGTATGCGACCATCGACCTCGCCGTGGAGGTCATGCGCGATGGAGCCTACGATTTTATCACCAAGCCTTTCAAGAACGACGCCCTTCTTCTCAAGCTGCAGCGCATAGCCAAGTTTCGTTCCCGGCAACAGGAAAACCTTGAACTACGCCGCGCGCTGGACCTTGTCGGAGCGCTCCCCGATCTCGTCGGCGGAAGCCCCGAGATGCGCAGGATCGGAAACTTGATCCGAACGGTAGCCCCGGGACCCAGCACGGTTCTGGTTCTCGGTGAGTCGGGAACCGGGAAGGAATTGGTGGCCCGCGCTCTTCATCAGGCAAGCCGCAGAAATCAAGCGCATTTTGTGGCGTTCAACTGCGCCGCGCTGCCGCCCAACTTGGTGGAGAGCGAATTGTTCGGGCATGAGAAGGGGGCTTTTACCGGCGCAGTCGAGCGCCATAAAGGAAGGTTCGAAAGGGCCGACGGCGGCACGCTGTTTCTGGACGATGTGGATGCGATGCCGATCGAAGCGCAAGCCAAACTGCTCAGGGTCCTGGAAGAACACGAGATTGAACGCGTCGGTTCTTCGTCCAGCGTCCACCTGGACGTTCGTGTGGTTGCATCGTCGAATCCAAGACTCCGCGAAAACGTGACGACAGGGAGATTTCGCGAAGATCTGTTTTTCCGTCTGAACGTTATACCCATCCTGTTGCCGCCATTACGGGAGCGCACGGAGGACATCGAACCGCTGGTTCGGCACTTCATCGAACAGCAGCGCGCCCAACGGGACCGTGCCCTGCGGTCTTTCTCGGCGGAAGCCCTGTCACAGCTCAAGCGCTGTCCATGGCCCGGAAACGTACGAGAGCTTAAGAACCTGGTCGAGCGACTCTGCTGGCTTCACCGAAACGAGGTTGTGGAATTGGAGGACCTCCCCGAAGAATACATTCACGTCACATCCCCGAACGGTTCGGAGTCACAGTCACCCGCTATCGATGTAACGCGAAAGAGCTTTAAGGACTTCGTGGAGGAGGCCGAGCGGGCGTATTTTTCCTGGGCGATGGAGAAGAGTAACGGCAACCTTTCGAAGGCGGCTCGGCTCCTGAGGATCCCACGGTCAACGTTACATGATCGCCTGAACGCTCTTGAAGGCCGTCCGGGTCTGCCGGAATCCGACAGTTCTTGACGAAATTCGATATGGCGCGACTCCCGAGAAAAGCCGAGTTCCACCGAAAGCACCTAAGTGCCTCGATCCATAAATACGATGGCATTCGGTCGTCGCTGCATCCGCGCTCTCGGCACCCTTCTCCTTCGCCGTACTTCCCGGTACGCCTCAGTCGCCGGGCACCGAGAACGCGGCGCATCGACAACCTCGATGCTTCACCGTATTTATGGATCGAGGCACTAAGCCCTTCGGCGCTTTGTCTTTGTATGGATGATGGCACAAGGCTTGCTCGGATCGCGTGAGATTTGATGGACCCCGACAAACACCAACAGGAGGAAACCACGAAAGGTCGACAAGTTTGTGTACCCGACTTTTCGTATTGGAAATCGGAGATCAAGTGTTTGTCCCGCTGCCCGGTCCATACGGACGCGCGCGCATATATCCAGGCGATCGAGCGAGGCGATTTCGAAGCCGCATACCTGATCGCACGGGCCCCGAATCCGCTGGCCTCCATCTGCGGGCGGATTTGCGGTTCTCCCTGCGAACTTGCCTGCCGCCGCGGGAAACTGGATGCCCCCCTTTCCATCCGAGCTCTGAAGAGAATCGTCACGGAGGAATTCGCGTTCCGAAGTGACATTCGCCCCGGTCTGGAAGCAGGCAAGAGGCGGGCGAGACTGATCGAGCGCTTTTCTAGGTACCGCAGCGGGTCGATCACCGACGTGGCCGCCCTGGCTGAACGCGCCGAGAAGGACAAGACTTCGCCGCTGTCGGTCGGGATCATCGGCTCCGGGCCGGCCGGCCTCGCC
>DATDPG010000115.1 GCA_035292885.1 Bdellovibrionota bacterium
TGATTCCGTCCATGCGGTCGTTGGTGGGCGATTTCGCGAGTCTCATCGGGCCGTTGGAGGGCCGGGAAATTTTTTTCCTCTCGATTTTCTCGGCATTAGGCGAGGAATTCTTTTTCCGCGGCCTTATTCAAGGGAAGTTCGGCTTTTGGGTTGCCTCCCTCGCCTTCGGCTTGCTTCATGTGGGTCCGACGCGCCGGTTCTTGCCCTGGACGCTCTTTGCAACAGCCATAGGGTTCTTTCTCGGCTGGCTTTACATTTGGCGGCAGGACCTTCTCACGCCGGTCGTCACGCACTTCCTGGTAAATCTCATCAACCTGCGGTTGCTGCGACGTCAGGGGCCGGGGAATTCGTAGCGAACCTCGAACGTTCCCCATGTTCCGCACTTGGTGCATCGCCAGGTCACGGGAATATGCCGTTGCCGGCAGTTGGGGCAAATGAAGCGCCGTGAGCGCTTGAACGCGGCAAAAAAATCGTCGGTAAAGGATGAAATATCCCGTCGTCCGGATTTTTCGTCCAACAACCGAACTCGGTCACGAATCGTATTGACGTAGACGGGGTTCAGGTCGTACGCGCGGCGCAGCACCTCCAAGGCTTCCGCGTTCTTTCGTTTCTTTTGAAGATGGCGGGCCAGGGAGTAATGGAGATAATAATTGTCCGGATAGGAACGGATGCACTCGCGAAGGGTCTGTTCGTATTTCGAAAATATTCCCATGCGATAGTGAGCGTCTTCGAGGCGCCGAAGGACGAGAAAGCTTTGGGCGGGCCAGCGCCGGACGGCCGCCTTCAAGCCTTCGATGGCCCGTTCGTATCGTTCCGCCGCGATGAACACGTCGGCCAACGTCAGGTGGGCGAATATATTGTGTTCCTCGGCACGAAATGCGCGGTGCACCGCACGGCGTGCACGAGTGACGAGCCCCCTCTTCAAGTAGTCCTGAGCGAGAGTTGCGCAGACAAAAGCCAGCCGCGTTTGTTCCGGCCGCCCGAGTTTGATCAATTTTACGATGAAACGCTCGGCCTCTTCCCATTTCTGCTGGAATTCATAGGCCCGCGAAAGACCATCCAGCGCAGCCACGTCCTGACGTTTTGATTCGAGGCTCTTGAGAAAATACCCCTCGCCGAAATCGTGGAGGCGGGCTTCCAGAAGGTCGAAGCCCAGATCCACGTGAAGGCGGCGCTCCGTTTCACGATCGAGCATCGGGCGGGCCAAAAGATTTCGGTGAATCCGGTAAGCGCGCCGCGCTTCTCCGCGAATCCGAAAGAGTCTTCCCAAAAGAAGGTATTCTTCGACGGCCGTGCGGTCCTTCCGGATACGAAGAGACAATGCGTCGATTAGTTCCTGAATGTTGCGAAGAAACTCATGTTGAGAGGAGCGGGCGAAAGCGACGCCGGGCACGTAATCCAAAGTCGCGCCGAGCGGTCTCATTTCCCGAAACAATGAAACCGAATCTTTCGACATCAAGCGCTAACGAATTTTCTTTCGCTCTGTCCAGTCGAGCGAGTCTTCAGGTTGCCCCTCGTGCGTAAATCGACTTTCAAAAGTGGGGGTCGTCACGAGGCCGGGACGGGGAGGTTCTTCATAGAGGGGTTGGTTTCTCAGCGCGTCCACTTCGCGTTCCAAAAGTTCCAGCATCCGGCGGGTTTTGCGAAGGCGTGATTCCATCCGCAGCAGCTCCACAAGGCTGACCACGCCGGCCAAAATAATGCCCGTCACGAAAGCGATCAACAAGACGAGAAACAACGGGTAGGGGGCGGATGTCCAAATCGCCAGCTTGAGGGTGGTCGGTTCTTGGTTTTGCAGGATGAATATCGATAGCGCGAGCGTACTGAACAGAATCAGAAAGATAACGAGAAGCCGGCGCGCCATTCCCATGCGGGGGATCGTACCTTTCCCCGGCCCGGCTGAGAAGTCCGAATTTGTACTGAAAGATCAACAGCTTTACCTGGGGTTTTTGACAAAGAAGGCATAGGTCCGGAGAATCAAAACGTGCCGAAATTTACGGTGAAATTAGCCGGCAACCGCCAAGCCTCCTTTATTGTCGAAGGCTCCGATATTTTCGTCGGACGGGTCCCCGCGATCAACGATATCTGCATTGAGGACCCCTCCGTATCGAGGCAGCACGCCCACATCAAGAAGCGGGAAGAGGGGTACACGATTTACGATCTTAAGAGCCTAAACGGCGTCATTCTCAACGGCGCGCGCGTGTCACGCGCCGTTCTGAAAGATGGGGATGAGATCCGGCTGGGAGACGCCACGATGACGGTTCAGCTCCGGCAAGAATCGGAAGAGGAAGAATTGAACGCCATAGAGCAGTCGGAGGCGACGAAGTCCCACGTGCGAATCGTGCAGGACGAGGTCACGAAGAAAACCGTTGCACCGCGCATCGGCCGTAAAAAACGCTCTAAAAAATCCAAGTAGAAACGCCCAAACGATTTCCGGCCTGAGGGACCGGAATTCGCCAATATTTGCGTCGCCCCATAGCTCAAAATCAATGGCACGGATGCTGCTCACTCCCGCACCGTGATTACACGCACATTCGGAGGCGCTTTCTCCGGAATCGAGCCTTTTGTCGTGACCGTCGAAACCGACGTTCAGCGAGGTATTCCAAAGTTCGAAGTTGTTGGATTGGCGAACAGCGCCGTGCAAGAGGGCCGAAACCGGATTGTTTCGGCGCTGCGAAGCAGTGGAATTCCCTGGAACACCAAACGTGTCACGGTAAACCTGGCTCCCGCAGCGGTACGAAAAGATGGCGCAGCGCTTGATCTACCGATCGCGCTTGGCCTGGCGTCGGCGGCTCAGGTGATTTCGTCTGCGGCTCTCGAGAAATGCGCCGCCATGGGAGAGCTGGCGTTGGATGGAACACTTCGTTCCATCCGCGGCGCGATGGCCTTCTCGGATCATGCCGCGAGTCAGGGATTTCAGCGGGTCATCCTTCCACGCGGATCGGCTGGAGAGGCGGCCCTGGTCCCGGATCTAGAGGTGATCGCTCCCTCCAGTCTGGCGGAGTTAATTGGAGTTCTTCGCGGGGAGGTGACCTGTCCGCCGCCGGCCGCTCCGACCATTCAATGCCGCTGGAATGTGGAGGGGGTGGATTGGTCGGATGTGGGCGGTCAGGAATTTGCAAAACGTGCGCTGGAGATTGGTGCAGCCGGACAACACAATGTCCTCTTAGCGGGACCTCCGGGAGTCGGAAAAACGCTCCTTGCCCGTCGTTTAGCCACGATTCTGCCTCCGATGGATGGGCTCTCTCTTCGCGAACTTCAGCGAATTTACAGCGCCGCGGGGCACGACATCACGAAAGAAGGATTGTCGTTCCCTCCGTTCCGCGCCCCGCATCACAATGCGTCGGTGGCTGGAATGATCGGCGGCGGTAGACCCTTTCGGCCAGGGGAATTCACGCTCGCGCATCGAGGCGTTCTTTTCCTGGATGAACTGCCCGAGTTTCGGCGGGACATCATTGAAGCTTTGCGAGAACCGATGGAAAACGGCGTCGTCACGATCGCCCGATCCGAGGGACTTTACCATCTTCCCTCGCAGTTTCTTCTGCTGGGCGCCATGAATCTTTGTCCCTGCGGATCGCTCGGGGATCCCAAGCTGGTTTGTACATGTGTGCCCCCCGCGGTCATGCGCTACCGTGAAAAAGTGTCGGGGCCGATCCGCGATCGCCTTGATCTCATCGTCGAAACTCCTCGGCCCACATGGAACGATGTCTGGTCGGCCGAGCGCGGCGAGACGAGTGCCAGCGTTCGTGAGCGGGTCGTCGCCGCCCGAGACCGACAGTGGCGAAGGCACGGCCGACGCCCGGTTTGGAACGCGACCCTATCTTCCCGCGAAGTGCGCAAACTGGCGTCTCCGGATGCGGAGGGAGAGCGTTTATTGGAAAAGGCGGTCGATCAACTTGCCCTCTCCGCCCGTGGAATCGACAAGACTCTCCGGGTCGCCCGTACGATCGCCGACCTGGAGGGAAGCGACACGGTTCATGTTTCTCACGTTGCGGAAGCTCTGCAGTACCGGCCGACGCAAATGCGACTAAGCTCGATGACAGGCTAGACTGCTCACGCTTTTAAAAATGGCAGGACGAAAATCAATTGGGGCAACGGTCGAATTGGAAAGGCGCATCCATGAAATTCGAGGGCAACGGGTGATGTTGGACGCTGACCTTGCACAACTCTATGGTGTGAAGACCAAACACCTAAACCAAGCCATAAAACGGAATCCCAAGCGTTTTCCTGTTGATTTTATGTTTCGTTTGACATTTCAGGAATTGAGAAATTTGAGGTCACAAATTGTGACCTCAAAGAAAAGAAAAGGGGGGCGAAGAAATTTGCCATACGCCTTTACAGAGCACGGCGCCTTTATGGCGGCGAACGTATTGAAAAGCTCCAGGGCGGTACTGGTGAGCATTCACGTCGTGCGTGCTTTTGTACGACTTCGAGAAATGATGATGACCCACAAAGATCTGTCGAGAAAGATCGATGAATTGGAGGAGAAATACGATACTCAATTCCGGGTGGTTTTTCAGGCTATACGGCAATTAATGGAACCGCCGGTTCCATTCAAACGAAGAATCGGTTTTCAGTCAGAATCCAAGGAGACGCTTAAAGATGGTTTTTGACAATCCGGTTTCCCGTCTGATACGGACGCCGCCCATGGCGCTCAAATACGATCATGACGAGTTGGTCAAAGATCTGGCTCTACTCATCGAACGGGATTCGCGGTACGCGCTGGTGAAATACTTCGTTCCCTGGGGGGACGCGAAGACCGATCTCATCGGCCCATTTTATCCGGATATCACTGTTCTTCGCCGGGAAGGACGAATCAAGGTGATGATCGAATTTGAAACCCCGTACTCATTTGAAGACAGCGACGAGGTTCGCCGCCTGGAGTCCTTGTCGAGCTATTGCGCGGCGAACGGCTGGGAATTTCATATCGCGTGCGCGGATGACGAGACTCGCGAACTCACGAAAAAAAAGATCTACGGCCGGGAGGTTCAACCCAAAGCCATTTGGGTGCTTGGCGGTACGCCGTTTGCGGCGGACAAACCGATCGACGCCGTGGCTTGACGCAGGCCCGACGGCTCCTATCTCATGGATTTTCGAGCAATCAACTGAACTCTTACGGACGTCGGACTGAGCGGGCGTTCGTTGTAGTAAGTGACGTGAAGGTCGCGGGAACATTCGAGGGCCTCGTTCGTTTTCCAGCATTCGAACGGTTCCGGTTTGTAACCGCCGGAGATCCGAAGCTGATCCACCAGATAACCCTCTAAAATGAGCGTCCCTCCTTTGTTCAGGCCGCGAGCTAAGCCTTTAAAAAGCGTGAGGGGAGGGTGGATGTCGCAGACGACGATCGTGTCGTATTTCATCAATGGGATGAGGAAAAAATCGAGATCCTGCGTCTTGGCCTCGACGGTTACGCCCGATTCTTTGGCCAATTTGGTGGCGCGTTCCACCGCCCGTTCGACAAAATCGATACCGACGATCTTAAATCCCTTAGACGCGAGATAAACGGCGTTTCTTCCTTCCCCCATGCCGACATCGAGCGTTTCGCCTTTTCGAAGATACTCGATATTTTCGACCAAGAACGAAGAGGGCCCCTTTCCGTACAGAAAATCCTGCGAGTCGGCGTACCGTTTCACCCACCATTCCTTGGAGCCCTCCCGTACGGGACGCGTGGATTCTTCGGTCATGCGTAAGCCCTCCTTCCTTCGCCGATGGACTCCCTCTTTACACCGTGCAGCATACTGGCTACCCTATCACCCCCTAAACCGACCCGGAAGTTTGGATGATGGCGATTCAAAAAATGATTTCCCCGTTTCGAACCATTTTCGGTACTGCGCGGAAGGGTGAGGAGGCCCCATCGGGCCAACCGGTCGTGCCGTCCGGTGTGACGCTGGAACAAGGTTTTCCGAAAGGTTTTCACGTCTATGGGTTTACCCCCGGACCGAATCCGGAAGGCGAGATTATGGTCGGTGCCGGGGATCCGGCCACCTCTCATGGAGCTGTATTCGTCGGCCGGCATAATGGCGTGTGGCGTCAGATCGACCTTCCGGATGAAACGGCGCTCCTGACCCATTTCCTCCGACTTCCGGACGGGCGCTTTGTGGCGGGAGGCATGAATGCAATCGGTCGCGGAGCGATCCTGATCGGAGACGCTCGGGCATCCGATTGGCACAGCGTGGACCTCGATCTCCACGCCTATTCTTCCATTGCTGCGCTTCTTCGACTCCGAAACGGCGAACTTCTCGCTTCCCTCGGCCAGATGGTCACGCAAGGGAAGACCAAGCCGGTTCTCTTCCGCTCTACCGATGAGGGAATGAGCTGGGCGAAGGAAGAACAAAACCTGCCGATTTCGATGTTTTTGTCATTTGCCGTCGACGGCAAGGGAACGCTGTACGGCGGTACGTCCGGAGACCATGATCCGCTTCTCTATGTATCCCGCGACGGAGCTCGAATGTGGGAGCCGTTGCCCCCGTTCCCCTCGTATAAGACATACAAAATGGTTCACGTCCGTTCGGTGCGTCAGGAAAGAATCGAACGCTTGTACGTCATGCTTTGGGGCTACAAGACCGACCTCGCGGATCGCGTCATTCGTCTCTATGTCTCCGCGCCTGATTTTTCCGGTTGGGAAGAGCTTCCATCCATCGACGATTCCCACTTCGTCTTTTCGTTTCTGGTTGGTTCCGATGGAACTTTTTATGTCGGAAGCGAAAAGGGAAGGGTTTATCGTTCGAAGGACTTCGGCCGAACGTGGAAGTCGGTCGTTCAGTTCGCGACCAATATCGGGGCGTACGCTTTGCACGAAGATTCCTCAGGACAAATCTGGATCGGAAAGGATTTTGTCGCTCCTTCGCATCCGAGTCTTTGGCGGCTTTGTTTCTGACTTGACAAGGGATAACGCCCTGCGTAAATGACCGAAAGGATGCCGATTCGTCGGTTACTATTCGTTCTTGTTCTTCTTGCCCTGGAAACCTCTGCTTTGGCCGATGCAGCGGCTGGGCTCCACCTTCAGAACTATGCTCGTTGTCTGATGGTCGGGACGGAATATCTGTGTGTCGTTGATACAGACTACATCGATCGTTTGATCCATAAACCGGCGGAAGTTGATTTGCAGCTTTTTGTATTTAGTGCGCCGTCGTGGCGCTCTTCCGAAGATGCCCCGTCGCCGGAGGTCCGAATCTACGGAAGTACTCTTAACGTTTGGCGTCCAGCGGAGCTCTTTCCCGAGGGCAAGCGACACGGCTCGGATCTCTGTTGGGAAACGCCTCTTGGATGTCCGACGCCGTATGACGTCGGCTATTTTTCTCGCAGTCAGAAGGAGCCGGTTCAAAACGTCGATCGCATTTGGAGAGACGTGGATGTTCGCGACTCAGATCCGGAGGTTGTCCGGAAGGCGTTGGAAGCGACGCAGACGATGGCGGCTTTTTTCCCCGTTTCGCGAGCTTCATTCGGTGTGTGGGAAACAATGGTGAATCAGCGGGGGAACAGCCTTTGGTTTGAAGGAAAATGGGAGATCTTCGTTGGTCCGAACTGCGAAAAACCGGGAGGGTGGCTGTCTGCCTTTAAGGCGTCGAACGTCTGTCTCCGCGAGGAAAGAGGAGGAGCGTCATTTACAATCCAGAGCAGGTGTGTTCGATGCGCAGAAACTCCCGACCTCATGACTGTTTCGGAAGTCACCCGACATTTTATCGATGTGAATGCCTTCGAGGTCGTCTTTCGTACGTTAGCTGTGGAGTTTCCAGACCACGGAAAGGTTCTTAGCGATCTGATCGATACGAGAAAGAATTATTACGGCCAGTTGTACAGATATCTCTATCCTCCTCAGGACGATTGATCGCATCCTCCACGTACGATAGGCTTTTGGGATCCATGCGCGGAACTTACACATTCTCCCTAGTAAGACCTCAGCGTCGAAAGACGCGGGAAGTGCGCGTCGGCGACGTGACGATCGGCGGCCAGCACCCGATCGCCGTCCAATCGATGACGACGACCTCCACACTCGATACGAAGGCCACCGTCGATCAAATCTCGAAATTGATCGATGTCGGATGCGACATTGTCCGGGTCACGACGCCGATGATGGCCGATGCCGAGAATGTTCCGAATATCAAAGCCGAGATGAAGCGGCGCAACCTGCGCGTACCGCTCGTGGCGGATGTCCACTTCCTACCACAGGTGGCGCTCAAAGTTTGTGAGTGCGTCGAGAAAGTACGGATCAATCCTGGAAATTACGCCGACCGGAAGAAATTCGACGTGAAAGAGTACACCGACACCGAATATGACGCCGAGATCGGCCGGATTCGGGAGGCTTTCGTTCCGCTCGTTCGGAAGGCGAAGGAGTACGGCGTCGCGATGCGAATCGGCACCAACCACGGCTCGCTCTCCGACCGGATCATGAACCGTTACGGAGACACGCCTCTCGGAATGGTCGAATCGGCGCTGGAGTTTCTTCGGATCGCCGAGGACGAGGGGTATCGAGACATCATCTTATCGATGAAGTCGTCCAATACGCGGGTGATGATTCAGGCCTACCGCCTCCTTGTCGCTAAGATGAACGAATACGGGATGGACTATCCTCTCCATCTCGGTGTCACGGAAGCGGGGGACGGAGAAGACGGCCGGATCAAGTCGTCGATCGGAATCGGGAGCCTCCTGGCCGACGGCTTGGGCGACACGATTCGCGTTTCACTGACGGAAGACCCCGAGCATGAAGTCCCCGTGGCCCGGCGGATCGCCAATTTCTATTCCCGGCCCTTCGTTTCAAAGCCAACCAAACCATCCGTCGAGATTCACCCCGCGTGGGACTTCTTCTCGTACGATCGCAGGGTGAGCGATCGCTTGGCAGGAAAGACGATCGGCGTGGGAGAAGGAAGTCTGGTTCGAGTCCGGACGGACGTTACGGCGGCCCGTTTGGAGCCGTTTGTGTCGACGTACGGCCGGTTCGAGCCGAAAGTTGAAATCGTCTCCATGGTCACCTCGCCGGAATTGGCGTCGTCCAAAGTCTATCCGAAGCTGGCCGGCGAAATGTCGGTGCTCCTTCGCGCCGGGACCGAAACACCGTCGGACCTTTCGGGACAAGAGATCCCGTTCGACCAGTTGTCGATTCGCCCGTCGCCCGCCTGGAGCGAGCCGAAATATCTCGAATCTTTGATTCGCCTCTTGGGCGGCCGGCCTCTTTGGCTGCGCGTGAACGACGAAAAAGGGTTGGGCCAAGTCATTCCATGGATCGAAAGAGCGGGATCGAAAGTGAAAATCGGTCTCGAAATCGAAGGGAATCAGCTTACATCGATCGGCCGGATGGCCGCGGCCGAATTGTCAAAAAACAACCTGCGAACGCCCATCCACCTTCGGTACGTAGCCAAGCCCGATGAACCGGCCCACGACATTCTGGTCCGGGCGTCCGTAGAAATCGGTTGCCTTCTGTGCGACGGCATCGGCGACAGCATCGAGGTTTCCTCGTCGCAAGATATTCCGTTCAACCATCGACTGGCGTTCAACATTTTGCAGGCCGGCCGCCTTCGGATGACGAAGACGGAATATATCGCCTGTCCGTCCTGCGGCCGGACGCTGTTCGATCTTCAGGAGACGACGGCGCGGATTCGGTCGAGGACATCTCATCTCAAAGGTGTCAAGATCGCGATCATGGGTTGCATCGTGAACGGTCCGGGGGAGATGGCCGACGCGGATTTCGGTTATGTCGGCTCGGGTCCCGGTTTTATCAACCTTTACGTAGGCAAAGAATGTGTGGAGCGGCACGTACCTCAAGCGGAAGCGGATCATCGCCTCGTGAACCTCATTAAGTCGCGCGGGCAATGGGTCGATCCGACATAATCCCGGAGATCGCTCATCGCGTTCTCTGCGCTTCGTTCGAACAACCGTGGAATTTTCCTCACCTGGTCGATCGGGAAGTCACCCGCAATCACGCGCTTCGGTCCGCCGATCGGCGGGAGCTGACTGAAATTCTTCACGACTCGGTTCGATGGCGTCGGAGGATCTGGGGAGACATCGCCCCGAGTCGTATGGACGATGCTTACGTTCGCGAACGATTAGTTGAAGCCAAGAGCCTGCGCCACGCTCCGCCGATCACCAAATGGTCATCTTTAAGCATGGATGCATTGGCTCGCGAACTTTCCTATCCGACCTGGCTGATCGAAAGATGGATTCACAATTTGGGGCTGGCGTCGACGATTTCGCTGGCGTTGTCGATGAATGAGCCGGCTCCCGTCACTCTCCGGACGAACATACTGAGAATCGATCGCAAGGCACTGAAAGATCGTTTGGCGAAAGAAGATGTTCCGACGCAAGAGACCCGGCAATCTCCGTGGGGTCTCAACGTCACCGGGCGGAGAAATTTGCGCGGCCTCAGAAGTTTCAAAATGGGCTTTTTTGAAATTCAGGACGAGGGGAGCCAGATGGCGGTTCTGTTGAGCGAAGCGAAATCCGATCAGACCGTGGTCGACGCGTGTACCGGCGCCGGAGGAAAAGCTTTGGCGATCGCCGGTCTCCTCCGAAACAGCGGCCGGATCCTTGCGCTCGATGCGGACAGCCGGCCCTTTGCGGAACTTCAGCGGCGGGCCAAACGTTCCGGCGTCAAGAACATCGAAACGATGTGGGTCGCAGCCGACGATCCGGACCCGCTCCCCAGTTTCAAGAAGAAGGCCGATATCGTTCTCGTGGACGCACCCTGCTCCTCTCTCGGAACCCTGAGGCGGCGACCGTGGGCAAAGTGGGCGATCTCGGCCGAAAACGCGGATCAATTTCCCAAAAGGCAGCTCGCTCTTCTTCGGCGATTCGCACAGGTTGTAAAGCCGAACGGCCGGATCGAATACATCACCTGCACTTTGCACGCGGCGGAGAACGAGGCCGTCGTCTCCGCTTTTCAGAAAGAAGAGACGGAATTTACGCCGCTCGGCGACCCTAAGATCTTGCGGCCGGACACCGACGGCTGCGACGGTTTCTTTATCGCACGGTTTGAACGCCTCACCGCCTAGGGATTGGATAGAAACAGCTGTTTTAGTGTATAATTAGTATACAATAACGGGGTGAATTTTGAGCATGACCCCGAAAAGAGCGAGGCAAACCGAAAGAAACATGGCATCGATTTTCTCGAAGCCGAGAAGCTGTGGGAAGGACCGTGCGTTGAGTTCGCCGCCCGCAGCGAGTTTGATAACCGGTTTGCTCTGTTTGGATCGCTTGGCAGACAACTATACACGTGCATTTACACCGTGAGGGAGGACCGAATTCGAATTATCAGTTGTCGGAGGGCCCGCGAAAAGGAGGTCAGGTTGTATGAAAAAAGCTTTAAGAAAACCTAGGACCGCCGAAGAATTTGACGCTTATTTTGAGGGTCACGATATTGCGCCCTTGCTCGATACGCGGACAAGGCGCGTGAACATCGATTTTCCGGCATCCGTCCTCAGTCGCTTGGATCTAAAGGCGCGCCAGCTGGGTTTAACCCGCCAGGCGCTTGTTAAGTACTGGATTGCTGAACGGCTGGAACTTGTTCTAAAGCCTGGTCGCTGAGTAGCGTCGACGAACATCGAGAATGTCCCAAGCCATGAAAGACATTTTGGCCGCTCTGAAATCGTGGCGGACGGCCTCGGTGACGCTGCTTTCGTTTTCCTCGGGATTGCCGTTGGGCATCGTGATGATCGCCATTCCGGACTGGATGCGCGATGTGGGTGTGGATATTCGCATTGTCGGTCTGATCACGTTGGCCCAACTCCCTTGGTCGCTGAAAGTTCTTTGGGCGCCCACGATGGATCGATGGCAGCTTCCCTGGTTAGGGCGGCGGAGAGACTGGACCGCCGTCATGCAGATTGCGCTACTTATTTTGTCTTTAATGCTGGCTGGCGTGGGCCACCACCCGGATACGCCGTGGGTCGTTGCCGCTCTGGCGTTCGCGATCGCGATTGCCTCGGCGAGCCAGGACATCGCACTGGACGCATATGCCGTGGATGTCCTGCATCGAGAGGAGCAAGGAATCGCGGTCGGCGCCCGCACGGCCTTCTATCGAATCGCGACCGGTGTTTCGGGCGGACTCGCGATCACGTGTGCCGGATGGGTTTCCTGGCCGGTGGTCAACGCATGCTTGGCGCTTCTTTATCTTCCGCTTCTTTGGATCACGTGGAAGGCGCCCGATCCGGAGGTTCATCCGATTCCCCCCAAAACGATCCGCGAAGCGGTATGGGAGCCGCTGCACGGATTTCTCTCGCGCCCTCGGGCGATGGAGATTCTCGCGTTCGTCATTTTCTACAAACTGGCCGACACGTTCGCCTCAGCCCTTATCCGGCCCTTTTTGATCGATATGGGGTATTCGTCGTTTGATCGCGGTGTTGCCTTGGCCACGATGGGACTTACGGCCTCCTTGGTCGGTTCGATTGTCGGAGGTGTGGTTACAACGGCGATCGGGCTTGGAAATTCCCTTTGGGTGTTCGGCTTTTTGCAGATCTTTTCGAATATCGGCTACGCGTTCATTGCGGACTCACCGGTAAATCGGCTCCTGATGTATTCCGCCGTGGGCGTCGAGCATTTTACGGGTGGGTTGGGAGCGGGGGCGTTCGGCGTCTTTCTATTTCGGATTACGCAGAAGCGGTTTTCGGCGACGCAATACGCTCTTTTCTCTTCGTTTTTCGCTTTGCCCCGAATCATCTCCGGTCCGATTACGGGATTTGTCGTCAACGCCATCGGATGGAAGCTGTTTTTCTGGCTATCGCTGACGGCCGGTATTCCGGGGATGATCCTTTTGCAGCGTTTTGCTCCTCTCGGTGTGCGTGAGCCGGCGGTGGAACAAAAAGATTAGACCTTGAGCATGGAATCATCACGCGGTAAGTGTCGATAAGTATGGCCGAACCGAAAGAGAAGGGAGCTTCGGGCCTCTGTACTCGGCCCTGCGAAAAAACCATTGAACCCCGCGACTACGTGGTGTTGCCGAAGGGGAAGGCGCACGAAGCATATGCCAAAACACCGCGCGTTTCGGTACTCAATGTTGTTCGGTCTTTGGAGAGCCTGCCCGACGACGAATTTACCAGTGACTCCATTGCCGATTTTCTGCGCCGGCATCCGATCGATCTGGAATCGATTGGCCGATACACGCTGTTCGATTCGGCTCGGTACACGAGGAATCGGATTGCTTTGAACCATCGGTTCGAAGTCATGCTCTTGTGCTGGGAGCAAGGGCATGCCACGCCGGTACATAATCATGACGGCCAAAGTTGCTGGGTTTATCTCCTTTCCGGAAAGCTCTCGTTTACGAATTACAAGTGGTTGGGGTGCGATCGGGGCGAACGCACGGTTCACTTGAAGGAATTGTCCCGCGTCCCGATGGCCGCGGAGGGGAGTATGAACGTGATCGATGAAAGGGACGCGATCCATCAATTGGCGAATGAACCGGCGTTTGGAACAAGAGCGATTTCCCTCCATGTTTACGCAAAGCCGCTGCAAACGTGCGTGGTTTACGATGCCAAAGCCGGGAACTGCTGGGACCAAAGGCTGGCGTATTATTCTATTGATGGAGTTCGGGTTCCGGCTCTACCGCAAATAATCGGATAAGACCGACTTTCCATTGCTCAAAATTGGCTCGCCGTCCCCCAAGAGCAACGCGTCGAACTCGTACTTCAGCAGCGCTCGAAGCCCCTCTTTCGCTTTTGCAGGGTCCTTAAATTTTTCCGGGGGGAGCATCGAGATCGATCCCTCAGGCTTCCCGATGACGGCATCTCCCACGATCAACGCAGGAACTTTTCCTTTAAAGAGAAACGCTGTTTCGCCCGCGGTCTTTCCGTCTCGCAACGTGATCGCTCGGAGCCCGCACGCCAGGGTCTCGCCATTGCGATAGGTGCGATCGATCGGAATTTCCACCAGCGTCTTGTCGGATTCATGAATCCAAATCGGGCTGTCGAAATTCCGCCGGAGAACTTCCGCGGCCCGCGTGTGATGCTTATTCGTAAGCAATATCGCCACGGGGCGTTTTGTTTTGCGGATAAATTCCAGATCCGCCGCGGAAGGGGTGGGCGGATCGATGACGGCCGCCTCTTTATCCGTCACCAGATACCAGCCGTTGAAATTAAGTTGTTTTTCCGAATTGAAAACCGACCAGGTCCAAATCGAGGGGACGATTTCTTTCATGCGAACCTCCTTGATTACAGGCGCCAGCTTAGGTCGGCGGCCCGAAAAAGAAAAGGGTTGATGCTTCTAAACGATCGGGATAGCCAGATCCCGTGTGGCATAAAGCGTTTCTTGAAGAATGCCGTCGGGCCGGTTTCAATCTCGCCGGCATCGCATCGGTGACTTCGTACGATTCATCGACGCCCGAGCCTTTGCGATTGGCGCGCCGATTTTCGGGAGCAAGGTCGGCTCTGATCCTTGCCACCGGAGGAACATCCTTTTGGAACTCTCTGGCCCAGCGGGAGAAGTCCTGTTCGCACCCGCTGGATCGGGCCACGGTTCACCGACTCAGAAAACCGGTTCGGTTTCTTCGCCGTCAAGGAGTTTGTCACAGGATCCTCTTTCCGTTCCGCTCGTCTGGCCTGAAGGTCAGTTTTCGACGTTTGGCAGAAGCCTCGGGGTTAGGAAATGCGAATACGGTCTTGAACATCCTCGTCCATCCGGTGTACGGCCCATGGGTCAGTCTCCGGGCGTTGATTCTGGTCGATCAGGTTCTGGAACCGACGGTTCCGCTCACCGAATTTGATCCATGCGCTCCGTGCGCAAAACCGTGCATCCGAGCTTGTCCCTCCAACGCGATTCGCACGACCGGGTTTGAATTGCGCCTGTGCGGAATCCATATTTCGAAGTTTCCATCCTGTGACGAAGGCTGCCTTGCCCGGCGTGCCTGCGTTTATGGGAAGGAGCACGCCTATTCCGGGAACGAAGGATTTCATCGCCAGCGATTTGCGAAACAGGCGATCCTCCAGTATCTTGCGCGCGAGAGTTAGATGGCGGAATTGAAATGCGCCCGATGCAGTCGAGCCGCGGAAGGTCTCACGGCCCCACCGATCGGCGGAGCTATGGGCGAAAGAATTCAAAAGAATATCTGTGGGGACTGTTGGAAAGAGTGGATGACCCTTTCCACCAAAGTGATTAATGAATACCGTTTGCAGTTGTTCCGCCCCGACCATCGGAAGATCCTGGAAGAACAAATGAAGGCGTTCTTCAATTTTACGGACTGATTTCGTTCCGCCGCAAAATCTCCAAAATCGCTCTGGCCATGACCTCCAGGTCGCTCCGGCCGGAGATCTCGATCCGTTCAAATCCTTTTCGAACCGTGAATTTGATTTCGCCGCGCGGATAATCGGAAAGCACGTTGATTTTCCAATCGTGCTCGTTCAGCCACGTCCGGCACCCCTCCCAACTCGGAGCGTCGAACGTGACGCCTTTCTCACGCAGATGATCGAACAAAGTGCGTTCTTCACCACTCAAATCCATCATGAGTGGACTTAAAGCCTGATGTTAACCTCGACGTCAAGCGGCACACGATATGTTGAAACGGCCGGTCAATCGATGTTCTCGCGTTTGATCCGGCGGCGGATATAATGCCGCCAGTTTAATGCTTATGAAAAAAGTGCCCGCGAAAGCCGCGTCAC
>DATDPG010000116.1 GCA_035292885.1 Bdellovibrionota bacterium
CTTCCTCGGGGCGCTCGTCGATCAGAAGCACGATGAGCACGACTTCGGGATGATTCGCCATGATCGCTTTGGCGATGTTTTGAAGAAGAATCGTCTTTCCGGCGCGCGGAGGCGAAACGATCAGTCCCCGCTGACCCTTACCGATCGGGCAGAGAAGGTCCATGATCCGCGTCGAATATTCTTTGTTGTTGAATTCCAGCTTGAGCCGCTCGTTCGGGTAAAGAGGCGTTAGGTTGTCGAACAGAATCTTTTCACGGGCAACGTCGGGCGAATCGAAGTTGACCTGATCGACCTTGAGGAGAGCGAAGTAACGCTCGGATTCCTTCGGCGGACGGATCGGACCGACCACCGTGTCGCCCGTACGCAAACCGAATCGCCGAATTTGCGAGGGAGAAACATAAATGTCGTCGGGGCCGGGAAGATAATTGTAGTCGGGAGCGCGAAGGAAGCCGAATCCATCGGGAAGGATCTCCAGGACGCCGTCGCCGACAATGGCTCCATTCTTTTCCGACGCGGCTTGCAGGACGGCAAAAATCAGCTCCTGCTTCCGCATTCCGGCGGAATTTTCGATATTGAAGTCCTTGGCCATACTGGCCAAGTCATTGATTTTCTTCTCTTTTAGTTCTTTTAGATTCATGACTACCTACTCTCGTTGGTTCAAGCACCGGAAGCCGTTGGGGGTCTGTTCTAGGACAGACGGCAGCATGCTGCTTCAGGATACCTGGGGACCGAAATGTGGTGGCTAAATACTAGGCTTTGTTGTGATTATTGATTACGCCCAACCACCTTGTCAAGCGACGTTCTTATAGACGGACCTTTTCGATTGTCAAGGCCCGCCAAGGCGTGTTTAATTCGAACTACCTGATTTCGGGCAGTTGCAGGCCGAAACGTGGCACGTGCAACTGCTGGTGATTTGTCTCCATGGTGAAGCGTTTTCGCGCAATCGTTTCTGGGAGGGTTCAGGGAGTTTTTTATCGGGCTACGGCCCGTGACCAAGCCATGGATTTAGGACTAAAAGGATTTGTACGTAACCTCCCGGATGGATGCGTGGAGCTGGAAGCCGAAGGAGAAGAAGAGGCTTTAGAGTCCCTTCTCCGTTGGTCCCAGCATGGGCCGCCCAGTGCTCGGGTGGAAAAAGTTACAGTGGAATGGCTTTCGCCAAGTCGAACCGGCGGAGGTTTCCAAGTCACGGACTGATTTTTGCCCCTGCACCGAACACCTCTTTAGAGAGGCGGTGCCGGCATGGCTTCAAGACTCGTAATCAACTCGACCCCGCAAGAAACGCGCGTGGCGGTGATGGAAGAGGATCACCTAGCGGAACTCTACACCGAACGCCCCAAAGAACGGGGAATCGTCGGCAACATTTATAAGGGGAAGGTGGTCCGGGTTCTTCCCGGGATGCAAGCGTCGTTCGTCGACATCGGCCTCGAGCGAGCGGCGTTTCTATATGTCACCGACTTCTTCGACGAATATCGGGACGCCTTCAGCAAGAAAGAAATCGAAGAGGAAAAACGCCGGCGCGGGCGGGGGCCAAGACCCCAGATTCAGGACCTGTTGAAAGAGGGTCAGGACGTCCTCGTCCAGGTGGCCAAGGAT
This sequence comes from Bdellovibrionota bacterium, assembly GCA_035292885.1. NCBI lineage: Bacteria > Pseudomonadati > Bdellovibrionota > Bdellovibrionota bacterium. Next base: position 1,597 of record DATDPG010000116.1, read on the forward strand.
CCGATGGGAACCAAAGGCGCAAGACTGACGTCTCATATCTCACTCGCCGGCCGCCATTTGGTCTACATGCCGACGGTCAACCACGTCGGCGTTTCACGAAAGATCGAAACCGACGCCGAACGGCGCCGCCTGCGCGAGATTGTCGACGCCACGCAAACCACGGACGGCGGATTCATCATCCGGACCGCTTCGGCCGGACAGCCCGACGACAAAATCGAGGCGGACGTCAAATACCTCGAACGTCTCTGGAAAAAGGTTCTCGGCCGCAGGCAGGGGATGAAAGCTCCGGCGATCATCCATCAGGATCTCGACCTGATACAACGGGTCGCCCGCGATTTCTTCACCGAGGACGTCGAAAAACTGATCGTGGACGATAAGGGCGCCTATCGCGAGATCATGCAGTTCCTGGGTCAGTTTCTGAGCCGTGAGAAACGAAACGTCGAGCTTTACCATGAACGGGAGCCGATTTTCGATCATTTCGGGATCGAGCCGCAGATCGACCGGGCGTTGGGACGAAAGGTTTGGCTCAAATCGGGGGGGTCGCTCATCATCGACCAAACCGAAGCGCTGACGTCGATCGACGTCAACACCGGCCGCTTCGTAGGAACGAAAAACCTCGAAGAAACGATCCTAAAGACCAACCTGGAAGCTCTCAAAGAAATCGTCGCGCAGCTGCGTTTGAGAAACATCGGCGGTCTCATCATTCTCGATTTCATCGACATGGAAAAACGCAACAACCGGGAGCGGGTCTACCGGGCACTGGAGGACGCGCTCGCCGACGACAAGGCGAAAACCAACGTTCTCCAAATCTCCGAACTCGGAATCGTGGAGATGACGCGAAAGCGGACGCGGGAGAGCCTAAACCGCGGCCTCTGCGAACCTTGCGCGCATTGCGACGGGAAAGGCTTTCACCGATCCCGGCGGACCGTGGCCTATACGATCCTTCGGAAACTGAGAGAGGAAGTTCAGAACAAAAAATCGTACAAGAATATCGAAATCGTCTGTCACTCGAACGTCGCGGGCATTCTGAAGAACGAGGAAATGGAAACGCTTCAAGAACTGGAAAACCGGTCCGGTCGCCGGATCGTCGTGCGTGATCAGGCGAACTACAGCGAAGAGCGATTTGAAATCAAACGCACGGGCCACGCCCTGGCCATGGAAATGCCGGAACAAAAAGAAGCGACGACCGACACGACGATCGCCAGCGGCGGATCAGAGTAAACAACCGGCTACGGACAGACTTGGGCTTGAGCCTGTACCGTCGGGCATTGACTGAACGGCGTCGTTCCGGCGCAGAGCGGGCCGATGGTGGATGTGCCGATCGCCCCGAAGCATATCGTCGTGAGATTGATCCCCGCATCCAGCGAAAGATTGATCGGGCAATCCCCCGTTCCGCCGAAGGGGATTGAGCCGTCCAAATTCGGGGCCAGCATTTCGACGCGATAATAGGTGTTGTTCAACAATTGCGACGAATCGATGGAATACTCGGACTTGGTCGCCGATACCCCGCCGAGCGAATCATCGGGCTGCGTAAACGTCTGCTTTCCCGAGGTCGTGTCCGTTTGATTGATGTCGATCGGCGGACAGATCAACGGCGTAAAGCGGAAATAGATGCCGCGGGAGATCCCGAGCTGCCGATTGGCTTCGATGGATTCCAGGAGATCGTCACTCGTCCCGGTGTTGGCCGCGATGTCGACGTCGATGCGAATGGTGGGCGAACTTCCACAGGACAAACAACTCGGCAGGAGCAATCCAATCCACAGAAGGTTCTTCATGACGGCGGCGAGGGCGCTAAAACGATGACGGCGATCGAGGTTAACGTTTTGTCGTTCGTGAATTGGGAAGAACCGCTGTAAAGCACTTGTCCGGCGGAATTTCGAAAACGCGCTTCAATTTGATAGAGAAAATTCAGCGGCAGATTTCCGACGTTCACGACTGCGGCCGATCCGGCGGGTATACCGCAGTTCGCCTGAAACGAGCCGTCACACGTGCTCGGAAACGCGAATCGGTCGGGAGATCCGTCCTTGTTCAGGTCCAAAATAAATCCTCCGGACGGTACATTCGTCACCTCAAAGACGACGTCGCTTACGGCGGGATCTGAAAATGCGGATGCCCCGGTAATGTTGATCGGGACCTGCGCTCCGTCCTTTTCGCCGCAAGCGGTGAGAATAAGGGCCGTCGTCAGGAAAATCTGAAACACACGCATTCGATCAACACCTCGGCACGGCTAGAATCGTCGTGCTGCATGTCGCATCTCCGGCGGTCATGGAAATATCCGAACTGCCTCCCGCCGTATTGGCAATGGCCGTCGCCTGACCTGAAGCTACGTTGGATAGATCGTCCTTGACCGCGCACGCGGTGATATCGATGGGAGCGTCTAACGGGAACGTATCGAACGGGAGTTCCAGCTCAAAACTGGATTGAGTCGCCGGGAGGGAGCTGCCGCACGCGGCCGGCGTCTGAATGCAGGTCGCACCGCCCGCCGTCGTCGAGAGGCAGTTCGGAAATAGAAGGCCCGTTCCGCTTCCGCCCGTCGGCTTGACGACAAACAAGAAAAACCGGATCGCCGTTTGGTCCACGCTCTGGTCCAGAGTGAGATTGATGTCGATCTTTCCGGCTTCGCTTCCACAGCTTAGAACCCCGATAGTCAAAGAGAAAAGGAGAGGGATAACGATCCGGCGGGGCATACTTGATCATTTTATCTGATTGCCTTGCCACCCCTCAAGCTCGCCTTTAGTCTCCATGCATGCCGTCCGCAGGGCGCCTTTATGTCGTCGCAACACCGATCGGGAATCTAGGAGACATCACCGGCCGCGCACAACGGACCCTGGCCGAAGTGGAGGTGGTCGCCGCCGAAGATACACGTCGGACCCGGCAACTTTTGAGCCACTTGGGGCTCTCCAAAAAGCTTCTTCGATGCGACGAAGCCAAAGAAGCAGAGGCCGCCGAAACCATCCTCCCGATCTTAGCCGAGGGAAGGTCCGTTGCACTCGCAACGGACGCCGGCACCCCCTCCCTTTCCGACCCGGGCCACCGCCTGGTGGATCGGGTACTTCGCGCAGGCTATACAGTAGTTCCAATCCCGGGCCCTTCGGCCGTCACGACGCTGCTTTCCGTGTGCGGATTTTCGATTCGGGACTTTCATTTTTACGGCTTCCTGCCCAAGAAGAGCGGTCAACGGCGGAAACTCCTGGAATACATCACAACTGCAGCCGGCGCCTCCGTATTTTTCGAGGCACCGCACCGGATTTCCCGAGTCCTCGCTGAATTGGCCGAACTCTCCGGTTCCCGCATGGCTTGTGTGGGAAGAGAGCTGACGAAAATCCATGAAGAGATCCTTCGCGGTTCGCTCACCGACGTCGCGGCTGCGTTTTCGAGCCGGAGTCCTCGCGGGGAATTCACGGTGGTGATCGCTCCATCGACGAAAGAAGAAATTCGGTCCCGAAGGCGGGAACAACGGTCTACAATGGCGGAATAATGAATCATTCATTCGCCCAGATCTTGGTATACACGTTTTTCATTGCCATCGGACTCTTCAATCTCGCGAAAGGTTTGGCCAGCCTTCGCAGTCGAACGGAAAGCAAGATTTTTGCCCGGCTTCGCCTGGTTTTGGGCAGTCTGCTGCTGATTGTCCCCCCTCTTCTTTTCTTTTTCCTCGGAGTCGGCCGCTCGCCATGATTCCGGCGATCGGGTTGGGATGGCCGGTGGGCTGTCTCATCGCGTTTGCGGTGATTTACCAGCCTTATGTGATGAAACATCTGCCGAACGAGGGATGGGCCGCCATTGCACTCTCTCCGCAGATGTTTTTTTTAATAACGTCCATTTGGATGGCGAAGATTCGAAATTTACGAAAGCGGCATTTTGGTTTCGATCGCCCTCGGATCTTAAAGGATGCCTTGCTCGGCCTTGGAATCGGCCTGATCCCGGCCTTCCTCACCGTAGCCGGCGCGATGGTTCTGACCGGCCTGGATCATTTCTTTTCATTCCTGCCTCGGCCGATGTTCGGAGGCCTGCCGGTCCCCATCCGATTCCACGCGTCCACATTGTTCGTTCTCTTGGTTCTCGCCCCGATCAGCGAGGAGATTTTTTTTCGAGGGATTTTGGTCCGGGCGCTTCGGGAATCTTATTCTCCGCTCACGACCGTTTTGTTCTCTTCCGTCATCTTTATGGGAGGACACGGCGGCTTTAAGATCGGACCGCTGCTTCTGGGTTTAATCACCGCTCCGATTACCTTGATGACCGGATCGATCGTGCCCGGGATCGTCTTTCACGCGATTTCCAACGGCTACGGACCGCTTCTCGTGACGTGGTTTCCGAATCTCTACCGGTATTTGGACTTCTTCTTCCAATAGGGATTTCGTTCGGACCTTTTTCCGATTAACCTATATCCATGGCCCTCGCTCGAGACCCGGTCAAAGAGGCCGGACTTGTCCTGACCGCTCTGGACAAGGCGGTCCGACAGTTCGTTCTCTACGGCAGGGAGCATCCCCAATATGTTTCCGCTCTTCGCGACGCCGAAACGCGCCTGGCGGAATTCCTGCAACTGGAGGGTCCGCTCTCGCTGGCCGTTAAGAGAACGGATCTGGAATGGAAGGAAAGCCCGGTCTTTTCCATTCAAAAACGGGAGAACAATTACATCCAGGAAATGTTCGTCGACGGTGTCCGACAGCTGGAATTCCTTCCCGGGATTACGACGCAGGAAATTCATGACCTCGCTTCCGTCCTGGGAAGAGACATTCAGGCGTATGAAACCCGCGAAGACGACACCGTCACACTCCTTTGGAAAAAGGGATTCAAGTCGATTCGGTATCAGACCGTAGACGTGTATGCGAGCGACCGTTTCGCTCTGTTGCAGGAAGACCTTTCCGAGAATCAACAGAAGGAGTCGCAACAGAACGAACGGAAATATCTCGACCGCTTCATCCAAAATCTCCTCAACCCTTCCGCCGACGTTCTCGGGGAGCCGGGTCCCATCGGCAACCGGTCGTCGCATCATCAGAGATATCAAAAAGAAATCGCCGCGCCCGTTCCCCCGCAAGCGTTCCAAAAAAGTCCGGAAGAAACGGAAGCACTTTCCGTCGAGACAAGCCGTGTTGGAGAGCGAGATTATTTAGCGGAGGTTTCGCCGGTCTTTTGCGAAGTGTTGGAGGAATCCGCGCAAGCCGAAAACTTCGTCGGTCTCGTCCGCTCCTACCGTGCCATTCTCGAAAGTCTTCTGCACCAGGGAGATCTTCGCAAAGCCACGGAGTGGTTGAAGCGTCTGCGCGGCGTCCAGGCGTTTGTCGCCGCCCGCGACGAGCTGGCTCATCAAACGGTGGAGCAGGAAATCGCCGCCTTGTGCACCGCGGACCTATTCAGCTCACTCGGAGACTTGGCGCAAAAGGGGATCCGGGCTACTCCGGAAGATTGGACACAGTTTTTGACTTATGTCGGGACGAGGTCGATCGACGAGCTCTGCGAACTTTTCGCGCGACTGTCTCAGGAAACCTTGCACACGGCGATCGTTGAACACTTGATCGAGCACGCTCCGGACCAGATTGAAGCATACGTCCGGGCGCTGAAACGACCGGAAGAAGTCGTCGTGCGGGACATGGTGAGGATTCTGGCCGCTCTTTTGGAAGAAAAGATGATCCCCACAATCTTCGCGAATGTCGCGATTCATCCCCTGCCCGAGGTTCGCCTTGAAGTCGTCCGAGCCATGAAAAAGGCTTCGTTCGAAACGTCCCGCGATTTCTTGCGCCGCGCGATCAAGGATCCCGCCCCGGCCGTCCGCGAGCTTGCCTTTCGTCTCATCGCCCAGGCTCCCGATGCTTTTTACGCGAAGCCTCTCGCGGAGGAGGCGGCGGGGACGTCGTTCGAAGAATGTGACGCCGGCGAAAAAAAATTGGCTCTCGTCGCCTTGGCTCGATGTGGAGGAAGCGCGGTCCTCGATTTTCTCAAGCAGATCGTCCAGTCGAGCCACGCCAGCGATGCCCATGAGGAACTTCGTGTGGCCGCGGTGAACGCCTTGGGCGAAATCGCGGACCCGCGCGCCCGTTCGCTCCTGGAAGAGATCGCGTCGAAAACGTTCGTCAATCGCGCCGTGCGGGAAACCGCCAAACAACTTCTGAACCGGCCGGCTCCCACGCGACCGACCGACGAGGAACCTCCCAATGTCTGAAGTCGGCGCATCGGGCCAACATACGCGGAACCGCGAGCTGATTATCGCGCTCAACCAACTGGGCCGCGGATGGCTTCATGCGCTATTCGCCGCGCTCCGGACGATTCAATTCCACGACGCACAAAATCAGATTTTCAATGACCCGATCGAATCCCTCGTCCGGAAGGGTGAAGAAATTCTTGCTCTCGAAGGGCACGCCGACTTTCGGACGGTAGAAGACCAGTTCTTTTTGAACGGCCTCTGGATCAAGCCCGCTCTCTCGGAAAAGGAAAATCTTTTCCTCTTGGCCAACCACTTCAAAGATGCCGGGCTTGGAGGAATTACCGTCCGGGCCGCCACCACCGATCACGATTGGCGCTCGTTTTTGAGCGCCTACCGATCCGTTCACGGCCCCGTGGAAGAACGGGCTCGCCTTATCAACCAAGCGCTCACGGAAGCCCGGATCGAGCAGGTTGAGGTACGGAAAATCGTAACTCTTAAGCATGAGGTTTCGGAAGAGCTTCCTCTCCCCAAGCTTTCGTATTCCGCGGTAACCACTTACGCCAAATTGCTGTTCGTCTTGCGGGAGTTCGCTTTCTCCGCTCCCGGAGAGGATCAGATTTCGACGCTGCGGAAGACACAGCGTCTGGTCTGCGACATCGTGGACCTTTCTGAAAAGATTCCCCGACTTTTCGCATTGTTGCCGCTTCTCAAAAGTTTCGATTCATATTTCTACCACCACTGCGTCAACGTCATGGTGTATTCCCTGGCTTTGGGTCGGGAAATCGGAATCGGACGGAAAGAGTTGGTCGAGCTCGGCATGGCCGCGCTCCTTCACGATGTCGGCAAGCTTCAAATCCCTGAGGAAATCCTCTCCAAACCGTCGGCTCTCACGGAGGAGGAGTGGCGCCGAATTCGGAACCATCCGATCGATTCCGCGGCCGTGTTTCTGACGCTTGGGTATATGAATGAGTCGGTGGCCGAACGCGTTTTGGTAAGCTACCAACATCATTGGGTCGCGCGAGGCGCCGACGTTTATCCCAAGCCGCGGCGCGCGATTCTGCCCAGCCTGATGGCCGAGCTGGTCGGTGTGAGCGTGATGTACGATGCGCTGTCCACGGACGAAATCTACCGAGGCTCCTTTACGCCGTTTGAAGCGATCCGAATTCTGGCCGCCGAAAGCGCGCAAGGCAGGTACCGCAAAGATGTGGTGCACGCTTTCCTCCGAGTGATGGGTCCATTGCCCGTAGGCAGTTCCGTAAGACTTGACGACAGCCGGGAGGGGATCGTCGCCTGCTCCGGGGCGCTTTCCCCCACCCCTCCCTTTCCCGTCATTTTCGTACCGAACGAACAGGGGGGAGGTGAATGGATCGACGCGGGCGTGCCGCTCGAAACGACTCAGCGCAGAGTTTCCCTATTGCCCGGCCGAAGCGATCGAAACTGGTATCGGCAGACGATGCGGCATCTCTTTCTGAACGCCGAAGCCGCGCTCTGCAGCTAAGGGGTCTGAGCAAAATAAGGTAGACGATTTTTGCGCAGTGGATTTTGGATCAGATCGAGGCGGGAGGACGAAGCGCTAGCCGGAGGCGCTAACGCGAGGAGGACCATGAAGAGCTGGTTCAAAAGACCAAGCACAAATGTATAAGTTATTTTGCTCAGACCCCTAAAGCACCGCGGTGGCGATTCGTCCAAAAACGTCATAAGATCACACCAATGACGTCGGCCGAAGAAAAACGGTGCTGTTTTCTCATCGCGATGCCGCAACTCCAGGACCCGAATTTTTTCCAGACCACGACCCTCTTGTCCGCATTCACCAAAGACGGTGCGATGGGGGTCATACTCAATCGCCCTCTAAACGTTTCGGTCAAAGAAATTCTCGGAGACTCCAGCCCTTTGAAAGTGGAATCCACGTTAAAGGTCTATTGGGGCGGGCCCGTGGAAAACCAGCGAGGCTGGATTGTTCATGAAGATACGGCCATGGCGGCGCAAAGTATGGAACTTGAAGCCGGGCTTTATCTGAGCAGTTCAACGGAAGTTTGGAAGAAAATGATCGAATCGGGAAAAAATCCCGGTGGCCCGAGGTATCGTTTTTTCCTCGGCTATTCCGGATGGGGTCCCGGTCAGCTGGAACGCGAGATCGCCGGCTCGAGCTGGGTGACCGCCCCGCTCTCCCGGGACCTGATTTTCGACGGCACTCCTCACACTCTTTGGGTTCGTT
>DATDPG010000117.1 GCA_035292885.1 Bdellovibrionota bacterium
GTTAGATCCGTTTCGGCTTTTTGAAGCCGCTGGATGATCCTCGTTCCCATTGCATCGTCGATATCAAAACGAACGCCTCCGGGGACAAGTAACCCGCGGCCGTACCGATTCCCGGACATTTCCATGAGAACGTTCAAAAATTCCCCGCGTAACCGTCCGAAGTAGGCCGCCCCCGGCAAAAAACCGACATCGTTGCAAAGCGCTCCGAGGTCGCCCACATGATTGGAAACCCTTTCCAGTTCCAGCGCGATCGCCCGAATGGCGTTTCCACGCTTCGGAACGACCGTGTCCGACAACGATTCGACCGCCATGCAATACGCGGTTCCATGCCCGATCACCGTGTCTCCGGCGATCGACTCGGCAATCACGGCCCTTCGGGCGGGGAGGGAAGACAAGAGAAGCTTCTCGGCGCCCCGATGCTGGTATCCGAGTTGAATTTCCAAATGGAAAATCTCCTCGCCGTGGCATTGGAACCGGAAATGCCCCGGTTCGATAATGCCGGCATGGACCGGCCCCACGGCGACTTCGTGAACACTCTCTCCCGACACGGGGAAAAACGGATGCGACGATCCGTTTGAACCTGAATGCCGGCGAAGCGGTTTTAACCAAGGATGGCCTTCGGGCTTGAGTCCGTGGTCTTCATATATTTCACGCTCGAAGGCTTGGGCTTGGGGAATTCGACCGGTCAGCGATGGATAGCTACCTCCTTCAACCAACGCCGTCGAAATCAACGAGAGCGAATGCGCCGGATCATCGGCGATAACAGCTGCTAATAAGAACGTGCGTTCTTTCGGCGCGGGCAAAACCAACAACGCCGATAATCTTTTTCCCGAAGAACATCGGTCCACACAGGTTTTTTCGAATTCCTCAATGGAAACCGGTTTCAATTTCGAAAGAGATACGGCCGAGCCATTCGTGACAACGATCTCGGGCATCATTGAGCTCCAACCAAGTGAGCCGCCTCTTCCAGAAGTTCACGGAAGAAAGGAGGAATGTAGAGGCCGAGTACGAGGACGATCGAAAGAAGGACCAGAGGGGCCACGACGGCGAAAATTCGCGTCCCGGCCACCCTCATTCTTACGGTTTCCGCCGGGGGCTCACCCTGAACCATCGGAACGATCACTCCCGCCATGCCCAAAAAGGCGATGGACAAGAGAGCGAGAAACAGAACACCGAACCAAACATGAAAATTGATCGCCGCCTGAAAAATCGTGAATTCGCTGACAAACAGGCCGAAGGGCGGAGATCCGCCGATCGCAAATAATCCCGCGATGAGCAGGATGCCGGTAACCGGAACCCGCTGAAAAACACCCCGCACCTTCATCGCGTCCGTGGTGCCGAAAGCATTAAGAATATTTCCGGCCAGAAAAAAGAGCCCCGCCTTGGCCAGGGAGTGGTTGACCGCATGCAACATCGCTCCGTACGTGGCGGCACCGCCCACTCCCACGCCGACGGCCAAAATCCCCATGTTTTCGACGCTGGAATAGGCAAAGAGCCGTTTGTAATCCCTTTGGCCGAGGATAAACGCGGTGGCCACGACCAAGGATACGATTCCCATCATCAAGAGAAGTTCCTGTGCAAACGCGGCTTCTCCGGCAGCCACGCAAATTTGGTAAAAGCGAAGGATTCCCAAAAAGGCACAATTGAGTAAAGCGCCTGAAAGAAGCGCCGACACGGGAGAGGGAGCTTGGCTATGCGCGTCCGGCAGCCACGTATGCAGGGGAGCCAGTCCCATTTTGGTCCCATACCCCACCAGAGCCAAAATAAATGCGACCTTGAGCCAAGGCTTCGAAAACTGAGCGGCATGTTGTTGCAAAGAAGAGAGAAAAAAACCCCCCTCTTCTCCCGCAATGGCCGATCGGGCGATTCCAATGGCGAACGTTCCCAACAGGGCCAATGCAATCCCAACGGAACAGATCATCAGATATTTCCAGGTGGCTTCCAGCGCCGGCTTTCGACGGTAAAAGTAAATCAGCGGAGCGCTCGCCAAGGTCGTGGCTTCGATCGCCGCCCACATCAAAGCCAAATGATGGCTCACGATCACAAGCGTCATCATCGAAAGAAAGCCGAGCAGACAAGGAACGAAACGGTGAAGCGCGGAAGGTGTGTCGTGGGTCCGACCTTGGAGATAATGGAGACTATAAAAGGATGTCGCGACGAACAGGGCGCTCGTAAGAATCAAGAATAGGTAACCCAAACTATCGAGCTTGAGGAAAGACCCGAGTTCTTCGACTGGCAGGTTCAATCCCAAAACCATCGTGAGGAGGAGATGAAAAGAGGCGATGGTCAATAACCCGATGAGTTGAATACGAACGGAGCGGATGAAAAGGATGGCAAGTGCCGCAAGACCGGGGATTAGGATGAGACTGACTAAAGGGAAGTTCATTCTCTCAAACTCACCATCAAGCCGACATCGATGTCATCGAACTCATGCGCGATGTGATGAACGGCGATCCCCATGACGAAGACACCGACCAGGACATCCAACAGGATTCCCAGTTCGACGACGAAGGGGAGATCGCGCACCAATCCCATGCCGCAGAGGAAGACGCCGTTTTCGAGGACCAAGTAACCAACGACCTGCGTAATGGCTTTTTTGCGGCTGACCAGAATCAGAAAGCCGATAAAGAGCGTTGAGAATGCGGCTGGGAGCAAGAGAGTCGTCGGCATCGGCCTGGGAAACACCAGGGTCCGCCCCAACCAAAAACCCCCGACCACCAAGAGAACCCCCAGGAACACGGAAACGTGAAGGCTCACCATCGGTTCGACTTCCCGCCGCACCTTGGCCACCCGCAGGGCCCGCCGCAAAAGGAGTGGAATCAACATCCCTTTAACGAGCGCCGTGCCGATCCCAATCAACCCGTAATGAATGCCTACACCGGAACCGCCCGAAGCGAAGAGAAAGAGAAGGACCGCTAACAACAACCCTTGCAGCGCGGAGGCTCGAATGCAAGCCTCCATCCGGCTCGTAGCCAACAAGTAGAGATCGATTAAAACGACCAACAGAAGAAAAAAATCCGTGATTCCGGTCATCCGAGCCCACGCAGGAAAAGGATACCGATGCCGACGATCCCAAGGGCCGAGGCGCCCAACAAAAACTGAGGAATTCGCGGCAACCGAAGGCGCGCTAGAATCGATTCCGTAACTCCCACGAGAACGGCGACGAAACCGCACTCCAAGAGAACGGTCACCGAGGAAAACGCGGTATCGAGACCGCCGCCCGGAAAAATCGCCCGGACAAATAGAACGGTCATGAGAAATAGTTTTATGGAGCTCCCATACAGGATAAACGCCAAGTCCACGCCGCTGTGGTCCAACACCATGACTTCGTGAACCATCGTAAGTTCCAAGTGTGTGGCCGGGTCATCCACGGGCATTCGTGAATTTTCCGTCAGGAACACAACGCTGAGCGCGAGCAACAAACACAATAAAAGGGGCGCCGCACGCAACCAACCGGTCCAGACGACCGGCTGCAGCGCTTCGGCAAACGTGAGGCTCTTGGCCTGGAGTCCCAAAATCACCAGGGACAAAATCAACGCCGGCTCGACAAGAGCGGAGAACGTCGCCTCGCGGCTCGCCCCCATCCCTTCGAAACTGGAGCCTGTATCCATGGCCGCCAGGACGATAAAGAATCTTCCGAGTCCCAAAAGGTAAGCGAAGAGAATCATGTCTCCGACAAAACCGATCGGCGTTTGGGAAGAAACAATGGGGATCAAGAGTCCGGCGGCGATGACGCAAACGAGGGACACGACCGGCCCCGCGGGAAAGATCCAGGACGTCGAAGAGCTGTAGACCGTCCCCTTTTGAACCAATTTGATGAGATCGAAGTAGGGCTGAAGAACGGGCGGCCCTTTTCTTCCCCCAAACCACGCTTTGGTTTTTCCGATCACGCCCGACAAGAGGGGCGGAAAGAAAAACAGAATCGCCAAATGGACGACGAGGTTCATCGGATTTTCCAGAAGAGAATCAAGATCAACGTAATCAGAATATACAAAAGATAGGATTGCAGCTGGCCTTGTTGGAGAACCTTGAGACGACGAAACATCAAGATGATTTTCGTCGCAATCGGCGTCCAAACATTTTCCAAACTTCGATCCACCAAGTGTTCGCCAAAGAGGGCGCTACTCGGGAAGTATCCTTGCGGAGGCTGATTTCGTTTTCTGGATAGAAGAACGGCCCCAAACGATCGGAGAAGCGGCTGAGCAAACGAACCCGCGGTATATTGCATCCGTGCGGTGGGAAAACTATAGCCGCAGCCCCAGGTAGTTCCCCATCGAATCTCTTGATGTTGAAGCAGCTTGTGCCGCAGAAAGAAAAGCGCGCCCAAGAAGCAAAGGAGCAAAAGGGCCGTCCGTGAAATCAACTGAAGAGAGTCTCCGACTTCCTCGGGGAAAACGGCCGTGGCACTCAGCACACCGATGGGTCTCGCCACGATGAGAATCGCCCACTGGGGAAATAAACCGATTCCCACGCAAGCTGCCGCGCCCAAGATCATGGCCACTTTCATCGCACCTTCCGATTTCTGAATAGGGCCGTGAATCTTCGAGCGAGGTTGGCCTAGAAACGCCACACCAAATGCTTTTGCAAAACAAGCCGCCGCTAAGCCTCCGATGAGCGCCAACGAAACGATGGAGGCCACGCAGACCCCCGAGGCGACACTTCGAAATTCAAATATCGCATAAAACGACGCCATGTAGATGAGCCACTCGCTCACAAAACCGTTCAGGGGAGGAAGGCCGCTGATGGCCGCGGATCCGATCAGAAACGTTCCGCCGGTCACCGGCATTTTGGGCAAGAGTCCGCCCATGGCTTCAAGATTTCGAGCACCGGTTTGGTGGAGGATGTGTCCGGCCCCTTGAAAGAGAAGCCCCTTGAACAGGGCATGGTTCAACACGTGAAGGAGGGCTCCCGCGTAACCCAAAAAAACGATCACCGGTTTGTCGTAGCTCTGTCCCAACAGCCCGACGCCGATCCCCAGGGCGATAATCCCGATGTTCTCAATGCTGTGATAAGCCAACAAACGCTTGAGATCATGTTGCCCCAAGGCATGCAAAACGCCGGAAATTCCCGAAACGATTCCCACCCCGATGAGCAAGAGTCCCCATTCGGGCGGTGGCGTTCCGAGAAAGGTCAGCGTCCGGAGAAGGCCGTAAATTCCCATTTTGATCATGACTCCCGACATCACCGCCGAGACGTGACTTGGCGCGGCGGGATGAGCCTCGGGAAGCCAGATGTGCAGCAACCAAATTCCCGCCTTCGTTCCGAAACCGACCAGCGCCAGGAAGAAACATGCCGTCGTCAGGGAAGCATCCGATAGAGGCGAAGAGAGAAAGCCGTCGAACCGGTAATTTCCGGTATGTCGCGCCAATAAAGCGAACAGAACAAAAATCGCGATCACTCCGATGTGGGACGCAATCAGATAGATGAGGCTCGCTTTCCGAACTTCCGACCGTTCATGTTCGTACGCAACCAGGAAAAACGAACTGATCGTCATGATTTCCCAGGAAACGAGAAACGAAATCGCATCGTGGGCCATGACCACGCCCATCATGGAAATGACGAGAACATTGAACAGGAATGTCGCCACTCCCGACCGACCTTTCCCCGCTTCGCTCTTGAAATAGTCAAGGGCGTAGAGCGAAGCCAGACCGCACACGACGCAAACGCACAGCAAAAAGGAGGCCGAAAGCCCGTCCAGACCCACCACGATCTCCCCCAGCGGCAGGGAACCGATCTTACGATCCGCAATCTGCTCGCCGGATAGAAGCGCAAAAACGCTTCCACCCAGGCCAACAACGCAAGCCGCGACGCAACCCCACATTCCAATTTGAAAACTTCGCAGAGAATGCACGCGATGGATGAGCAGCGAAAACAAAGCGCTCACGGCAAGGATTGCCAACATTCCGATCATGGAGGCAGTTAACACCGAGCGCCCTTCACGCGCTTGTTTATATCTCTCAAGAATTACGATTGCGATTTCTTTCCTCCGAAACGACGAACGGACTTTCCAAGCCAAATTTGTCCATCATTTTTTTTGGTCACGCTTCGAAATGTTTTGCGGGAAAGCCAGCCCGGGAATTGACGATCTAGAAAACTTCGTGTTTTCCTATGAATCCGAATCCGGGATGGAAACGCGGCTATGAAACTACTGATCGGAACCCGTAAAGGGGCATTTTTTCTTCGAGGGGACAAGAGCCGGAGGAAATGGAGACTCTCCGACCCTCTTTTTCTAGGGAATATCGTCCATCATGTCGTATGCGATCCAAGGGATCGAAACACGATCCTTCTAGCGGCTCGTACCGGGCACTTGGGTCCGACGGTGTTTCGTTCCACAAACGGGGGAAAGAATTGGAAGGAAGCAACTCGCCCGCCCTCCTTCCCGAAGGCAGCTGAAGGAGAAAAAGGGCTTGTCTTGGACCATGTCTTTTGGCTCACCCCCGGCCACGCAAGCGAAAAAGGGGTCTGGTATGCCGGGTCGTCCCCCCAAGGACTCTTCAGGTCCGAAGATCACGGAGACACATGGGAGAGCGTGAAAGGATTCAACGAGCACCCGATGCGGAACCGTTGGACCGGGAGTGGTCAGGATGGAACTCCGGATGGACCCAAGATGCATTCCATTCTGATCGATCCGAGGAATCCGGAACATATGTACTTAGGCATGTCGAGCGGCGGCGTATTCGAGAGCATGGATCGCGGAGAAACCTGGAATCCGCTCAATCAGGGATGTGAAGCGATCTTTCTGCCCGATCCAAATCCCGAATTCGGTCACGACCCCCACTGCATGCGGCTTCACCCCCTCATGCCGGATCGACTGTACCAACAGAACCACTGCGGAATCTACCGATTGGATCGCGGCGAGGGAAAATGGACCCGCATCGGAAACGCGATGCCGAAAAAAGTGGGAGACATCGGATTTCCCCTCGTGATTCATCCCCGCGATCCGGAAACGGTGTGGGTCTTCCCGATGGATGGCACGACGGTTTGGCCGCGAACCAGCCCGGACGGAAGGCCCGCGGCTTACGTCACGCGAAACGGCGGAAAGATTTGGAAACGCCAGGACAAAGGTCTTCCCAGAAGGCAAGCGTGGTGGACCGTAAAGCGCCAGGCCATGGCTGCAGATCGGAAGGATCCTGTTGGGCTCTATCTTGGAACCACGTCCGGAGAAATCTGGGGGAGCCGAAATGAAGGGGAGACCTGGAGTTCATTGGCCCGGCACCTTCCTCACATTTATTCCGTGGAAGTCGCCGACGCCTGAGCAAGCATGAAGATCTTCATTCCTTCGCCGCTACAGTCGTACACAAACGGCAAGGGAGAAGTGTCGGCGGAGGGCGGGACAGTCGATGAAGCGTTGGCGAATCTCGACCGCCGGCTCCCCGGTATTCGATTCCGAATGATCGACGAGCAAGGCGGAATTCGCCCTCACATCAAGATTTTTGTAAATCGAGAACAAATTCACGCTTTGTCTTTCGCCCTTGATTCGAGTGACGAGGTGCAAATCCTCTGCGCGCTGAGCGGAGGGTAGTCCAGGCGCGGTTGGTGGATGCGGGGGGAGCGTTTTTCCTTTAGTCTTTTCTTGATTTCCTTGTAGTTATATTATTCTATAGTTATGTAGAATATACTAAACCGTGAACCGGAGAGACTGTCTTCATGCCGACAACACGTCGCGGATCGTCGGGCCTCTATGAACTCCATGCCGATATGTGCAAGGTGTTCTCGAACGAAATGCGCCTTAGAATCCTGCATGCCTTACGGGGGTCTGAGAAGAGCGTGGCCGATATTGCGGAGGTTCTGAAGGTACCTCTCGGTACCGTCTCCCCTCACCTTCTCATGATGAAGCGTCGGCACGTCCTGGTCTCGCGGAAGGCAGGGACTCAGGTGTTCTACCGGATCGCGAACCCCAAAATTCTCGACGCCTTCGATCTGATCCAGAGGATTCTCTGCGAACGGATGGAAGAAGAAGCGGCCATGGCGCGGCGGGGGCGTCCATGAAGAAACGCTCTCTCGTCGAATTCTCCGTCGATCACCCCAAACTTGTCGTTCTTTTGACGGCCGCCGTTTCCCTTGTGGCCTTAAGCCAATTTCCCAAATTGAAGACGGACACGAATCCCAAACACATGCTTCCCGCCACATCCGATGTCCGGGTCTGGAACGACGAGGTGGATCGAACCTTCACTCTCTACGAAGACATGATCGTTCTGGGAATCGTAAACAAGAAAGGAATCCTCAACCTCGACACCCTCGGCAAGATCTCCAGACTCACGGACGAAATCCTGAAGATCGAGGGCGTGGCCGCAAGGGACGTGAACAGTTTCCCAACGATCACAAACGTCACGGCGGAGGACAGCCTTCTCAACGTAGCGCCGTTGATGACGGAAATCCCGAAGAACAGCGCCGAAATCGTTCCCCTTCGCAAAGCGCTCCTGGAGAACCCGCTCTTTGTCGACCGGATTCTATCGAAGGACGAGAAGACAACCGCGATCTACATCCCCCTGGAAAAGGGGGCGAACGGGAAGGAAATCGCGGACAGGATCCGAGAGATTGCGAAACGAGAGGGAGACCCGGAACAGTATTTCGTCGCCGGAGATCCGGTCGCCCGGGACACATTCGGCGCGGAAATGTTCAAGCTTATGGCCCTCTTCGCCCCGATCGCGGGGCTCGTCATGCTCGCGGTGAGATTCTGGATGTTTGGGGATCTCTTTCTTTCCGTCGCGCTCATGATGGACGCCATGATCAGCATTCTCTGGAGCATGGGGCTTTTGGTCGCCCTTGGATTTCCGATCCACATCATGAGTTCCATGGCCCCCGTATTTCTCATGGCGATTGCCACCGACAGCATCCACATTTTCAACGAGTTCTATTTCCGTTTCCGGGAACGGAAGGACAAGAAGACAGCCATCCTGGAGACGATGCAGGCGGTCGGACGCCCCGTCCGTTATACGGCGCTCGCTACGGCGGCCGGTTTCGGCATCCTTCTCTTCATGCAAATCATCCCGGTCCGCGTTTTCGGAGGACTGGTGGCTTTCGGCACCGTGGCGCTCCGGGTCTTGAGCTTCAGCTTTATTCCCGCCATGTTCACGTTCGTCAAAGAGAAAACGATCGAGAAAGCTTCTCAAGGAGAGGAGATCGCATCGAGCCGGACATCCCGATTCTTGAGCCAGCTCGGCGGTTTCGGCGTGCACAGGCCGTGGAGCGTTGTTCTTGCGGGACTGGCGCTCGTCGTCGTAGCCGTGATCGGGACATCCAAGATCACGGTCAACAATAACATGGTGAATTGGTTCAAGAAGGGAAGCGAGGTTCGCCAAGCCGATGAGGTGCTCAACCAGGCTCTGGGTGGCACCTCTTCTGGATACATCGTCGCCCTTTCGGATGCGGATGATTTCATCAAAACCCCCCAGGCCATGAAGTCGATCGAAGGCCTTCAGAGGCACCTGGAAAGACTTCCGGTGGTCGGGAAAACGGTGTCGGTAGCCGATTACGTAAAGAGGATCAATAAGGTTCTCCACAACGACGATCCAAAGTACGATGTCGTCCCCGACTCGAAGGAAACGATCGCTCAGTACCTTTTCTTATTTTCGATGTCGGCCAAACCGTCGGATCTCAACAATGTCGTCGATTACCCGTTCCGGAAGGCGAACATTTGGCTGCAGCTCAAAACATGGGATGCGCAGGCGATGCGGGACGTCATCCGGGCTGTAGAGCAATTCAAGGGGGGATCCCCGACACCGCTGGAATTCAAACCCGCCGGCATCGCCTATTTCAACCTCGTCTGGAACGACGAGGTCCTCCACGACATGCTCAAAGGGTTTCTCCTGGCGCTTGTCGTGGTCTTCGTCATTCTCGCCGTCTACTTCCGCTCGATCCGGTGGGCGGTCGTCGGCTATATCCCTCTCCTTTTCACCATCCTGCTGATT